>CAYJRT010000013.1:0-8276 GCA_964372895.1 uncultured Candidatus Saccharibacteria bacterium | reverse complement strand
TGTTTTACGGAAGGATAATAGGCCCATTATTCCCCTCATTGTTGGTTGGCATAGGTGTGGGGCTTTTGAAGGGATTTGGTTATAAGCTTACTGTTGATTTTAAGTATAACTCTGTCGCTCTAGAAAAGTGATACAACTAAGAGATTTGGGGGAAACAGGTTTTCCTCCTTCGCATCTCCGCTATCGCTACGAGCTGCGGATGGACGCAGTAACGGCGCCCCATAGGCGACTCTAGGTTCTAACGACGTCTCATTGGTGGTATCCCAAACAATCGCCATTCGGGCGGTTTTTTCTTATACGTTCTAAAAATTTTCCAAAATAGATTTTTGAAAGATTCTTAGGCCTATGAGAAAAAGAGGGGATGGTCGCCTCATTGATTTTTTCGGTAAAAAATGCTTGACTAGTTACTTCGTAGGATGGGATAATCAATGGAAGCTACTGAATCTCTACTCAAGATGGATAAATCAAAATTCTATAGACATTACGCCAACCTTCCTTTCCCAATAAGGAAAGAGGTGATTTTGTCTATTGATGAACAGCCAATTACGTGGGAAGTTGCTTATCGAGAAATTGATGCTGATACGGAATTGGGGAAAAGAATCTTTGAGAAACTTATTCAGCTTCAATTCATCCCAGCAAATTGATACTGTTTATTATGCAGGAACTTGAAAAAGAAATTGAAGAATTAGTTATCGCACGACTGAAATCAATTCCAGAAGGTCTTGAGCTTGCAGTGGGAGACAAGGGTAGTTTTAGCACTAAGGAACTTATGAAGCATGTGCGAGATAATGATGATATAGGAAAAATGTATATAGAAACTCAATTAGATTATCTCCGTTCTCTTAATAACTTACCTCTGGATGATGAAAGGCTTTCTGATTACAAGAGTTAATTATGATGGGCCTACTCGTTATGTTTATGCTTGGTGCGAAGAACTGATTCAATTGGCGAAGAAGAATTGGAGTACTTATGAGCTTTCTAAGCATAAAGCAAATCGAAAAAACGTAGAGAGCTATCTCAAAAAACAAAATCCTAGCTTGGTTATTTTTAATGGGCATGGCGATGCAGATACCGTTCTTGGACATAATGGAGAAGATTTAATATCTTTAGGAAATCAAAATGAACATTTACTTTCAGGGAAAAACGTATTCATTCGTGCTTGTACCGCGGGGCGTTCATTAGGAAAAAGTATCAAAGCAAAGGGAGCTATGGGTTTTATTGGTTATAGGATACCTTTCAGTTTTTGGTTGGATTCAGCAAAACTTTCTCGGCCACTTGAGGACTCTAATGCTGAACCTTTCCGTGAGTGCTCAAATCAAGTAGGCATTGCTCTGCTTAAAGGACGTACTGTTAGAGAGGCTCATGATAGTAGTATTACCACATATAGAAGAGTAATTTCCAAGCTTTTGGCAAGCGACTCTACGAGATCATATCTTGTCCCCGAATTGATAGCAAATATGAAGAATCAGGTTTGCTACGATTAAAGAAGCCATTCTCAAACTTTTTATTTTAGTTAAGAAAATAGTAAGTAGTGGGATGGGCAGAATCATAAGGTCTCATAGACAAAACAGGTTCTCATACCGTTCCCATAGGCGACCCAAAGCAAAACCTCGCTTCAAGCGAGGTTTTGTGATGTTTGAAAATAGAAACCATTCGTTAGCGAAAACTATTCTTGTTCTTCTCCTGTACCAAAATCGTCATCTATTGTCTCATCGTCGCTGTCGTTTTCATCGTCATCGGTTTCTTCGTCGTCCAGCATATCTTCATCATCTATCATGTCATCATCGTCTTGAGCGAAGATGAGAGAAGAGAATAGAGGAGCAGCCATTTATTTTTGTAGCAAAACTTATTGTAAGTGACCTTTGTGTTTTGTATACAAAACCTATTATAAAAATCATGAAAGCATTGTCAATACTAACTCTGGAAGTTATGCACAGATTATGGTATAATTTCAGGTAAGTTTGCGTACAAGTCCCCGTAGTTCAACGGACAGAACAGGAGACTCCTAAGCTCCTGATGTGGGTTCAATTCCTGCCGGGGACACCGGAAGCAGAGGGCCGTTAGCGCAGCTGGTAGCGCGCCTCAATGGCATTGAGGAGGTCGCCGGTTCGAGCCCGGCACGGTCCACAAATAATACGGAGGGTTGCGCCGAACGGTAAGGCACTGGTTTCGAAAACCAGCGGGAGCAATCCCTTGCAGGTTCGAATCCTGCACCCTCCGCAAGGTAAGAAACTGCAAAGCAATTTTAACGTTGCTGAAACGTTTAAATTTTCTGTGAAAATTTATTACGTTTCGCCTTAGCCTAAAAGCATATGCCATTATTCAAAAAAACACAAAAACCAGCAGAGATTACGCCAAAAGATTTAGTAAAGCGAGTACAGGCATTGGAGGAAAAATTGGAAAGTATGCAGCACGCTATCACAAAGATTGGCATTACTCGATTTAACCCATTTAAGGAAATTGGAGGAGATCAAAGCTTTTCCATTGCGTTATTGGATGAGCAAAATGACGGAGTAATTATTACAAGCTATTACGGAAGAGAACTAAATCGCGTGTATGCAAAATCAATACAAGATGGTGCTTCCGAGCATGAGCTATCAGAAGAGGAAAAAGGGGCAATAGCAAAAGCAATAAAAGTATGATTACCAAAAACGTCGAAGCCGCAACAACAAAAGAGCAGATGATCACGCGTCCGCCGATCGTCGTAGTTTTGGGCCATGTGGATCACGGAAAATCATCGCTGCTCGAGGCAATCCGCGAGGATTTTCGCATTACTTCCAAAGAGTCAGGCGGCATCACCCAGCACATCGGAGCTTATCAGGCAGACTTTCAGGGCAAAAAAATTACGTTTATTGACACGCCAGGCCATGAACTTTTTTCTGCAATGCGTTCGAGAGGAGCGAAAGTGGCAGACATCGCCATTTTAGTGGTTGCGGCAGATGAGGGCGTGAAGCCGCAAACCATAGAAGCGCTTGCGCAGATTAAAAAAGCTGGTATTCCCATGATTGTTGCGATCAATAAAACCGACAAACCAGAGGCAAACGTTCAAAAAGTAAAACAAGAGTTAGCCCAGCAGGGCGTGATGGTGGAGTCGTACGGAGGGAACGTGCCTTCGCAAGAAACTTCGGCAACTACTAAACAAGGCATGAAAGAACTCTTGGAGATGGTCCTGCTAGTAGCGGAAATTGGAGACCTCAAAGCAGATTATGAGAAGCCTGGCGAGGGAGTTGTTGTTGAATCGTATATGGACAAAAAACGCGGCCCTGCGGCTACGATATTGGTGCAGAATGGACACGCCAAGAGAGGAGATTTTATTGGTACCGGCACTACTGGAGGCAAAATCCGTATTCTAGAAGATTTTGAAGGTCGCCATATCCAAACAGCCTTGCCCTCCATGCCAGTCGTGGTTTTGGGCTTTGCGGAAACCCCGCGAGTGGGAGAGCAGTTTCGTATTTTTGCAAATGAAGAATCGTTGTCTGAAAGATCTTTAAGACAAGAAGGATTCCTCAAACAAGAGCGTCCAAAAGAAATACGTGTGGTAACGCTCGACCCCGCGGTTCGCGTCATAAATATTATTGTAAAAGCAGATGTAGCAGGTTCCCTTGAAGTTTTAGAGGATGTGTTGAGAGATCTTCCCCGTGAAGGAGTGGCGCTTCGAATTTTGGAGGCAGGCGTGGGTGAGGTAGGAGAAAACGATGTGAAACTTGCGCGCTCTGCAAGAGCCCATATTTTTGGATTTCGCGTGAAAGTGAATAATGCTGCTCGAGACCTGGCAGAAAAAGAGAATATTTCTATTCAAAAATTCGATATCATTTATGAGCTCATTCAAGCAGCGCGCGAATTAATGGTAAAATTCGTGCAGGAAGATGAAACTGGAAGAAAAGATATAGGCCTTTTACTGGTGTTAGCCGTATTCTTAGTAGACAAGAAAAGGCAGGTAATAGGAGGAAAGGTTGTCGAAGGCGAAGTTAGAAAAGGAGTGAGAGCCGAAGTTGTCCGGAGAGATGAAGTTGTGAGCCAAGGAAGAATTACCAATGTGCAACATGAAAAAAAAGATGTTTCTCTGGTGAGCAGGGGTCAGGAATGCGGGCTTTCGTATGAAGGAGAAGAAAAGATACAGGTGGGAGATCAGCTTAAATTTTTCATTGAAAAACCTCAAAAACAATAACCGCATACCGCAGATTCAAGAACTCTTGAGGCATGAAATTGGAGAGATTCTTTTACGTGAGGTTGAAATGCCTGAAAAAGCAGTGGCTACGCTCACGCGCGTAATGGCTTCTGGCAACTTGCAGCAAGCAAAGGTTTATATTAGTGTAATGCCAGATGAAAAAGCCCAAGAAGTGTTAAAGATTTTGAGGCAAAACATCTATGAAGTCCAGCAAATTCTCAACAAAAGGCTCAAAATGAGGCCCGTTCCCAGGATTCAATGGATGCTGGAAACCACTGGCGCTGAAGCTCAAAAAATTGAAGAGCTTTTAGATCAAATCAAAAAAGAGGTAAAATAGAAAATAGGGCACGGTAGGCAAGTGGTACGCCAAGGGTCTGCAAAACCCTTATGCGTGGGTTCGATTCCCACCCGTGCCTCCCTCGCCTCGAGAAAGCTTTAGTGTAGGCGGGAATGCCGAGGTGCTGGAAAGGTAGACAGTGTTGACTTAAAATCAACTGAGCGTAAGCTCGTGAGGGTTCGACTCCCTCCCTCGGCACCAAGTAGAAAAGTCAAACAGTTTTTGTTTAACTTTCCAAAACCACGATACTCGTGCGCTGAATACCGAAATACTTGGCTTCCCAGTAGTTGGGAAACCAAATGTCCACGTGCTGATTATTTCTTGGGTTCATGCGGTCTTCTACCACAAATACCTTGTTTCCGTAGAATTCAGGGATTCTAATCTTTGTTCCCAAAGGGAGAAGGTTTGTTGCCACAACTCCGTCTCGCACTTGTTTTCCAGAAGCAGTAATAAACGGAGTATCGTCGGTTTGCTCAGGAGTTGAAGAGTAAGCAGTCACAAATACACGTATGGTCTTTACCACCTTTGTAGGACCCAATGGAGAGCTTATAGGGAGGAGAGTATTGGTTTGGGTTAACACCAATCTCTCCTCTATACTCGAGGGGTCTTCTTTAGGTTCTGGAGTATTATTTTGATCTAAAGCAGGCATTACCCCTAAAACAGGGATCAAAATACCGGCCAAGACAGTGTTTTGAATGTGTTTCATAAGCATTGTCTATTAAAAAACCCCTTTTCGGGGATTAGGGCAGTCTAGCATATCTGGCAGAAAAAGTCAATAGGGATAGGTCAAGAAGTGGTATGGGACAGCCAAATTTATCCACAGAAGCTGTGTTTGACACGAGGAAATGGAGTGATAAAATTTGTAGTGCATCGACGCGATTTCCTGTACGACCTGTACGATTTTATTCATTTTCTATACTATATATTGACGTTTTTATGGTATGCACTGCCCTATCTGCCAAGCAGATACTAAGGTAACAAATTCGAGAGATGCGGATCGTGGAAGGGCGATAAAGAGGCGTCGGTGGTGTACTTCCTGTGGACGCCGTTTTACTACGTACGAACGTTTAGAACTCCTTGGGGTTGAGGTAGTAAAGCGCAACGGTTCCAAAGAGCCCTTTTCGCGCCACAAGTTAGAATCTGGTATTCGAAAGGCCTTAGAAAAACGGCCTTACACAGAAGAACAGCTTCAGAAGCTTGTTGCGAGCATTGAAAACGATATCTTTAACTCAAATAAAGAGGTCGTTGAGTCTTCGTACATTGGCCAAACAGTACTCTCACATCTCAAGCAATTCGATAAAGTTGCTTACTTAAGATTCGCTTCGGTATATAGAAATTTCCGAACCCCAAAAGCTTTCGAAAAAGAAATCAAAAAACTTCAACAATAGTACTCAATGCAAATCTCTCAAGAACATAAAGAACACATCAACAATACTTTTTCAGAAAATGCATTAAAAATGATGCAAAAACGTTATCTATTGCCTTATGATGAGGGAGGGCAGGAAACGCCCGCTGATATGTTTGAGAGGGTTGCCGATGCTTTGGCTGAAGTAGAAAAAAATTATGGGAAAGATGAGAAATTTGTGGAGCAGGTGGCAAAAGACTTTTTTGAGGTGATGGCAAGCAAAGAATATACACCGGCTGGCCGTACTCTTACCAACGCTGGTGGAGAAACCCCGCTTATTGCAAACTGTATTGTGTTGCGGATTGAGGATTCCATGGAAAGTATCTTCCAGACTTTGAAAGAAGCGGCGCTTCTCCAGCAGGCAGGGTGCGGGCTTGGGTTTGATTTGTCGGAAATGCGGCCTGCGAATGCTCCCACGAAAAAGTCGCGGGGGAGGGCTTCAGGTCCGGTAACTTTTTTGTCGGTCTACGATAAAGCATTTGGCACTATCAAACAACAGGGGCGACACGGAGCAAATATGGCTATGATGCGGGTGGATCACCCCGATGTTCTTGATTTTATCGAGTGCAAAACTGTAGAGGGTGAAATTCGCAATTTTAACATTTCCGTAACCGTAACAGACGAGTTTATGCGCCAGCTCGAGGAGAATCCGAATGCGCAGTGGTACTGTCAGTTCAACGGGAAGACCATGAAGCCTCATAAAGTTCTTCGGCATCCGAACGGCTCCGTGTACGATGCAATTGAGGTGGATATAACCGTCAAAGAGCTTTTCGACAAGCTGGTTGAACATGCGTGGCTGAATGGCGAGCCCGGCATTGCCTTCGTGGATACCTGGAACCGTACAAATCCTCTTCCTGGCCTTGGGCCACTCGCGGCGACTAACCCCTGCGGAGAACAGGTACTTCATGCCTACGACAACTGCAATTTGGGCTCTATTAATCTTGCCAAATTCGTGGTGAATAAGGAGATTGATTGGGAACGCCTTCGCTTTGTAACAAGAATCGCAACAAGGTTAATGGACAATGTTATCGATAAGTTTGATTTCCCTGTGCCTCAAGTTACCGATTTGGCGAAAAAAAACCGCAGAATTGGCTTGGGAATTATGGGTTTTGGGGATATGCTCTACCAACTTGGCATTCGATACGATTCTGTAGAAGGCATGCGCACAGCAGAAAAAGTGATGGGTTTTGTCAACGAAGAGTCGCACAAAATGTCTGAAGAGCTGGCAGCAGAAAAGGGAGAGTTCCCGCATGCAGACAAGAGCATATTTCCTGGCCAGGGCATCAAACGCCGCAACGCAGCTTTAACCACGGTTGCTCCCACCGGTTCTATCTCCATGATGTTCGATTGTTCTTCCGGAGTGGAGCCGAATTTTGCATTGGCGTATGTAAAACAGGATAAAGATGGTCAGCAGTATCGATACTTTAATCAATACTTTCAGGAAGCTTTAGATAAACTGAATCTTGACGAGAACCAAGAGAAAGAAATTATGGACGTTGTCATGGCAAAAGGGAGCATTCAAAACATTGAATGGCTCTCCAAGGAATTGCGAGATGCCTTTGTGGTTGCAATGGACATTTCAGGCAAAGCGCATATGGAAATGCAGGCCGCATTTCAGCGCCATGTGGACAACTCTATTTCCAAAACCATTAACTTCCCCAATTCTGCCACGAAAGAAGAAGTTGCAGAGAGCTTTATTTCGGCTTGGAAATTGGGGTGCAAGAGTTGCACCGTGTATCGCGACGGAAGCAGACAAATCCAAATTCTCAATGTGGGATCAGGAGAAAATATTATTTCAACCACCGAAAAGCCAGGAGTAAAATCTTCTTCTCAAAAAGAGGAACAGGTAAAAACGGCAGGGGGCGGAATTGTTCCTCGCAAGCGGCCTGAAGTAATGATAGGCAAGACCTATCGCATGAAAACAGGTTATGGCAATTTGTATATTACCATTAACGATGATGAACAAGGAAAGCCTTTTGAGGTATTTGCAACCATTGGAAAGAGCGGTGGATTTTTCCAAGAGCAATCTGAAGCAATTTGTAGGCTCTCATCCCTTGCTTTAAGAGCTGGGATTCGCCCAGAAGAAGTGATCAGCGATTTGAAAGGAATTCGAGGACCAATGCCCATATTTACAGAAAAAGGTACGGTGCTTTCTCTTCCCGATGCTATTGGCAGAGTGTTGGAAGAGCATATTACAGGGGTGAAACAAATCGAAGATTTACTAAAGCAGCCAGAAAAGCAGGAAGTATTTGCGTTTGCAAAGAACGAAAACCAATCTATGGCAGATCTCGGATTTATGCCCGGTTGCCCAGACTGCGGAGCCCAGTTGGTAATGTCTGAAGGGTGCATTAACTGTAAATCTTGCG
>CAYJRT010000012.1:0-9351 GCA_964372895.1 uncultured Candidatus Saccharibacteria bacterium | reverse complement strand
CAGCAACTTATTAGTCTCTTGACGCAGTTGGTTCAACTCCTCACGGCTCAACTGTACTAGTCCAGCTCGATAGAATCTCGAAAACCGTCCCCACCCGCCTTCGTCAAGACTTCGGCGAAGCAAAGGGGACGGTTTTTCGTTTTGGAAAGTATAGCTTGAAAGGGAAAAAGAAGATCGGCCGCGCAGCTATCTATGAACCTTACCTCTTGATGTGATTTTTCCTCTTCCAACAAGGAAATAATTGGAATTGAGTAAGAACCCCTTGGGTTTTCCCCAGGGGCTTTATTTTTGCCCGGATAAGGCTGGATATGGTACTTTTTGATACCTCTTGACACTACTTGATGGGTAGACTATCATGAATAAATGACAGAAATTAAGGCTAAAGGACTCTATACCACCAAAGAAACTCAAGTTTTTTTGAAAGTGAGTTCCTCTACCATGAAGCGCATGATCAAGAACGGGATCATCAAGGCCTACAGGGTAGGAGGAACGTGGCGCATTTGGGGAGATGATATTTTGATGCTTGTTTCTCCAGAGCTTGAGAAAAAAGTTTATCAAGAGTACACGAAGTTAAGAGATAGAACAAAAGAGGCAATTGAGAAGTGGTAAAACTTATGAGTTCTATTGGCATTCTTGGATATGGAGAAATAGGGAAAGCAGTTGCGATGTTCTATGGTTCGACAGGCTCACCACAAGTCAAAGTAAAAGACCTAAAGAGAGATGATGGACTTAAGGGAGTTGAAGTTTTGCATATCTGCATTCCCTGGAGTGAAAAATTTGTTGGTATAGTGGTCGGAGAAATTAAGACCATCAATCCGAAACTTACCATCATTCATTCCACCGTAGCTCCGGGAACAACGAAAAGTATTATTCAAAAACTTCCGAGCGAAATGAGAAGGGTGGTGCATAGCCCGGTGCGAGGCATGCATCCTCATTTAGGGAAGGGAATGAAAGTTTTTGTAAAATACATTGGAGCTGAAAACGAGAAGTCGGGTAGAGCGGTAACAATGCATTTCAAAAAGCTTGGGATAAAAACAAAAGTTTTTACGCCTGCGGCGACCACCGAATTGGGTAAACTGTTGGATACGACATATTATGGTTTGGTCATAGCCTGGCATGGAGAAATGGCAAAAATGTGTGACAGGCTGGGAGTTGATTTTGATCAGGCAGTAACTGATTTCAACAAAACGTACAACGAAGGATACGCGAATCTTGGGGTGCCCCATGTGATACGCCCAGTACTCTATCCGCCTAAAGAAAGTATCGGTGGCCACTGTGTTGTACCAAACGCAGAAATTTTACAAAAGCATTTCGAGAGTAAAGCTTTGGATTTACTCTTGCAGTATAAGGCGAATAAATAATTATGGAAAAAATTTTGGTAACAGGAGCCGGGGGTTTTATTGGGCACCACTTGGTACGATTTCTTAAGGATAAGGGGTATTGGGTAAGGGGAGCAGATATAAAATATCCTGAATATTCGCCAAAAGATGAGGCCGATGAGTTTTTTTTGCTGGATCTTCGTGACTTTGATAATTGCTTAAAAGCCACCCAAGGCATAGACAAAGTGTACGCCTTGGCCGCTGATATGGGTGGAATAGGCTTTATCACTCAGGTAAAAGCAGATGTTGTGAGGAATAACCTCTTGATTAATCTTCATATGGCAGAGGCTTCGAGGCAAAATAATGTAAAACGATTGTTCTTTAGTTCTTCTGCATGTGCATATGCGAAGTATAAGCAGGAAGATCCGAACGTGACGGCGTTGAAAGAGTCAGATGCTTATCCCGCAGATCCTGAAGATGGATATGGTTGGGAGAAGTTAATGTCAGAAAGAATGTACACAAATTTTTCAGAAGACCACGGACTGGAAGTTCGCATTGCAAGATATCATAACGTTTTTGGGCCCGAAGGTACCTGGCAGGGCGGGCGTGAGAAAGCCCCCGCAGCCCTCGCTCGGAAGGTAGCTGCCGCGCCAAACGGAGGAGAAGTTGAAATATGGGGTGATGGGAAACAGACTCGATCATTTTTATATGTTGACGATTGCGCGGAGGGGACATACGCCCTCATGGAGTCTAACTGGAGAAACCCACTCAATATAGGTTCTGACAGGCTGGTTGTTATCAATGAGTTAGCCGATATGTTAATAAACATTTCCGGAAAGCATCTTACCAAAACGTATAATCTTGCAGCACCCCAAGGAGTAAGAGGAAGAAATTCTGACAATACGTTGTGCAAGCAGGTGTTGGGCTGGGAGCCGAAGATTTCCTTGGAGAAAGGTTTGGAGAAAACATATCAGTGGATCGCAGAGCAGGTTGCAGAGAACATATGAACTTAGATAGAAACAAAGTTGCACTCATTACCGGAATTGCGGGGCAAGATGGTTCGTATCTTGCGGAATTACTCTTGAGCAAAGGATATGAAGTGTATGGCATGATTCGATGGGATAGCGTGTTTCTTACGGAAAGGATTGATCATATCTATAAAGATCCTCATCATATAGGCGTAAAGCTATTTTTGGAACATGGTGACCTTTTGGATTCCGGTAATATTACGGGTTTAATACAGAGAATCAAACCAGATGAGGTTTATCACTTGGCTGCGATGTCTCATGTGCGAGTTTCCTTTGATATGCCAGAATACACTGCTAATGCAGATGCCTTAGGGACTTTGCGTATATTAGAGGCAATTAAGAATTCTGATTTGCCAATTCGATTCTACAACGCGGCGAGCTCTGAAATGTTTGGTTCCTCGCCGCCCCCGCAAAATGAAAATACATCTTTTCATCCACGAAGTCCGTATGCAGTAGCAAAAGTGTTTTCTTATCACAGTACCAATTTATATCGCGAGGCGTATCGCATATTTGGAGTAAATGGAATTCTGTATAATCACGAAAGTCCAAGAAGAGGAGCTACCTTTGTCACGAGAAAGATCACTCGTGGAGTTGCGCACATTAAGGCTGGCCTTGATAAAAAAATCTACCTGGGGAATTTAGAAGCTAAAAGGGACTGGGGATTTGCTCCGGAATATGTAGAGGCGATGTATTATATGCTCCAACAGGAAAAACCGGATGATTATGTAATAGCCACAGGAGAATCCCATTCAGTGAAAGAGTTTTTGGAGAAGGCATTTTCCTATGCTGGCTTGGGCAATTGGGAAAACTATGTGGAGGTCGACCCCGTATATCTCCGACCGACTGACGTAGAAGATTTGCGAGGAGACGCCAGAAAGGCGAAAGAGAAGTTGGCTTGGAGCCCGAAAATTGCATTCGAGGATTTGGTAAAGATTATGGTCGATGCGGACTTTCGAAAATTAGGAGTCCCGGTCTCAGGAGAGGGAGACAATATCTTACGAGAAAAATTCCCTAACCGTTGGTGGAAAGTTGACTAGCTTCATAGGTATGTTCTTAAGTATTCAGAATCTTTTGTTTCGAAATCTTAACGTCAAGCAAACGCTTTTAAAGAATACCTTTTGGCTTGGTTTGGGTACGGCTTTTACAAAGCTTTTGTTTTTGGCTTTAACTATTTATGCCACGCGGATTCTGGGAGTCGAAGGATTTGGTCAATTTAGCTTTGCTCTGGCGTTCGTCTCCCTTTTTGTGATTTTCTCAAATATGGGTATTTCATCCATGATTGTTCGTGAGTTCGCCCACGAGAAAGAGCACCCAGAACAGCTCTACTCCCTCATTTCTTTAAGAATAGTATTGGTCTTGGGTACGCTTCTTTTGATAGGAATTAGTTCTTTCTTCATAGCTCAAACACCAGATGTGCAAATGATTATTTTCATACTTGCACTGTTTGTAGTGATCAATAGTATCATTGATATTTTCTACTCATTCTTTCACGCGCGCCAAAAAATGGAATACGAAGCTTGGTTTGAAGCTGCGCAAGCATTAGCGATCTTTGGGTTAGGTGCTTTCATGCTGCTCAGGTTTTCTTCTCCCCTGTACTTTAGCTATGGTTATGTTCTTTCGGCGATGGTGACTTTGGTTTTGGTACTTCTCTTTTTTCACTGGAAGGTACTTCCACTCGCCATACGCTGGGATTTTGGAGTCTGGAAGAAATTTTTGAAAATGTCATGGCCCTTGGCTTTCATGGGAATGTTCGGTGCAGTCTACAGTTATACCGATTCAGTAATGTTAGGGTACTTGGGTATGGTAAAAGAAACAGGGTGGTATAACGCAGCATTTAGAATTGTAATGGTAAGTTTGGTGCCAGCAGGGTTTATTGGGGCGAGTTTTTATCCAGCTTTAAGTAGATTCCTTGCGGAATCGAGAGAAAAATTTCAAAAAGTATGGAATTACGAAATAGAAATTATGATCGTGCTTGCTGTACCTTTAGTGGTGGGCGGAATTACTTTGGGAGGTAAGATGATCGAGTCTTTCTACCCCACAGATTTTATGCCATCCATACTCGCTTTCCAGATTTTGATTGTTCAAGCAGGACTCATTTTTCTGCATCGTCCTTTGTACGACGCAATGATTGTCCTCAATCAACAGAAAAAGGCATTCTGGATTACAATGGCAGGAGCAATGGTGAATGTACTATTGAATTTCATTCTTATTCCACGATATAGCTTATATGGAGCAGCTTGTGCCACCGTCGCCACGCACTTTTTGACGTTGATCATAGCAGCGTTCTTTCTTAGAAGATTTACGTTTCTTCACTTTACGCTTGCAAAAATCGGTTTAATCGCTGCGATTGCTTCGATAGCAACTGCAATAATGTATGGCGTGATTACGTATCCAGCTTTTGAAAATTTTCATATTTTCTTTGTAGTTTTTCTGGGAGCTGCTGTGTATTTTTCCGTTTTTCTTCTTATTCGAAAGTACATCTTGCTTACCTATTTTAAAAAAGTCTATGTTTCAAAATAAAGAGATAATCGCATTAATACCGGCCCGAGGAGGTTCAAAATCCATACCCAAGAAAAACATCGTTGATCTGGGCGGCTTTCCGCTTATTGCATATTCCATAGCAGTCGGAAAAATGTCAAAGTACATTTCAAGGGTGGTGGTTACAACGGACTCAATGGAAATAGCAGAAATCGCAAAAAAGTACGGCGCGGAGGTTCCTTTCATGAGGCCGGCGGAATTTGCTACCGATACGGCTGTAGACGCAGACGTAGTGAAACACGCTTTGGCGTGGTTGAGAGATAATGAACAGTACGAACCAGAGTATGTAGTGTTTTTACGGCCTACCACGCCTTTGCGAGATCCTGTGGTGGTTGACCAAGCCATTGAAACTTTCCTCGCGCATCCAGGAGCCACTTCTTTGCGTTCAGGGCATGAATTGCGGGAATCTCCGTATAAGCTGTTTGGAAAGGAGGGGGATTTCTTCGTGGGCCTTTTTCCGCAAGACCCGAGGCCGGAATATTACAACTTGCCGCGCCAGTCCTTTCCTCCCGCGTATCAGCCAGATGGGTACGTGGATATTTGGAAAAGGCAAACCATTGCAGATACGGGAATGCTCCATGGATCAAAAGTATTGGCGTGTATCGTTCCTGACGTGGGAGAGCTCGACAATCCTCAAGATTTAGAATTTGTCCGATTTCAATTGGAAAAAGGTCATTACGAAATACGAGAGTATCTTAAAAATAACTTCAAACAAATTTCATAAAGATATGGAAGCACACAAACTTATTCCCCAGAAAGTCCCCCTGATTAAGACAAAATTTAGGCAGATAAAAACCAAAATTCCTGTTCCAGAGTCCCTTACTCTCTTTAAGGATATGAAAAGATATGAGGTAAGTGATATGTATGCCCACGAGCTTCCCATCGTTTGGGATAAAACAGACGATTTTCAAGTGTATGACAGGTGGGGTAATAAATGGATAGATTTTACTTCCGGCATATTTGTGGCTAATGTTGGCCATTGCGCAAAGGAAGTGCGCAGTGCTATTGAAAAAAAACTTGATGCTGGATTGCTCCATTCTTATATTTTCCCCAATGATTCCCGTATACAGTTGACGAAAAAGCTATGCATGATTACTCACTTGGACAAAGTGCTGCTTACTGTTACGGGTTCGGAAGCGAACGAAGCGGCAATACAAACAATGCGTCGAAGCAAAAAAGGGAAAATCCTATCACTGCGCGGGGCTTTCTACGGGAGCACTACGGCTTGTCGGGCGCTTGCAAAGAGTACCATTGATGAATCGATGAATCCGGATACATTCAATCCCCAAGAGATTGCGGGAGTTTTTCTGCAAGTTTTTCGGGGACGCGACGCAAAGTTTATGCCGTATGATTGGGTTCGTGCTTGGTACACATGGGCGCGGAAAAACAATATCCCCATAGGTTTTGACGAGATGCAGTCTGGATTTGCCAGAACAGGCAAATGGTTTGGCTATCAGCATTATGATGTCCAGCCCGATTTTATCACTGTCGGCAAAGCTTTGGGTGGCGGGCTGCCCATTAGCGCGCTTGTAGGCAAAAAGAAAATGTTGCAATTCAGTAATGATCTTTGGTCTACCCATACAGCAAATCCAGTGTGTTGCGCGACAGCCATGGCTGTCATGAAAATCATTGAGAAAAAAAAGCTGGTCGCAAAAAGCGCGAAGAGAAACAATTGGGTGGGACAATTGTTAAAGAAAACATTTCCCAATCACGCAATATATGGCCGCGGAATGATGTGGGCAATATATACAGGAGATGCGGAACTCACGCAAAGAATTATTGGAAAATGCGCGGGAAAGGGCCTGCTCTTAGTCAGCACGCATGGGCCTGCAATCAAAATAGGACCTCCCTTAACCATACCAGACGAGGCTCTTCGTGAGGGAATTCAAGTCATAAAGGAATCTTTTGAAGAAATAGTATGAAAGCAGTTCGACATTTTGGCGTTGTGGTAACTGATTTGGAAAAGTCTCTTCACTTCTACCGAGATCTTCTTGGGTTAACGATTAAAAGAGATATGTTAGAGCACGGAGAATTTATTGATGCAATCTCTGGGATGAGGAATATAAAAGTGAGGACTGTGAAAATGGCTGCGGATAATGGTGACACTTTAGTGGAGCTTCTTTGCTACGCATCGCACCCAAGAAAAGCAAGGAAAAATAATGAACTTCCCAATATTGGAGCTTCCCACGTTGCTTTTACCGTAGAAAATGTGGACGAAGAGTACAAAAAGTTACAAGAAGCCGGAGTTCGATTTAATTGTCCGCCACAAATTTCTGTTGATGGTAAGGCGAAAGTAACATTCTGTTATGATCCCGATGGTGTTCCTGTTGAATTAGTCCAAGAACTCCCAAAGAAACCATGAAAAAGAAACACATCAATTTGGTAACTTACGATGATTTCGAGAGGCTGGATGGTTTCGCGGGCGGAATGGAGAATTATCGAAGAAGTAAACTGAAGTCTGCAGAAGGTCATGTCAGTTTTATTAAAAAACTTTTTCCCAAGAAAAAGATTACGGTTTTGGAGTTGGGTTCTGGCAATTCAAAAACCCTTTTTGCGCTTGAGAAAGCAGGAGTGCTGGGAAAAGGGTATGGGTTGGAAGTAAGCAAGTCGCGATACAAATTTGCGGAACTTTGGAAGAAAGAAGGAGGATTCGAGTGTGTAGAAAACAAGAATGTGGACGTCCTTGCGGCAAATCTTCACGAGTTCAAAAGTATAGATTTGTACTTTTGCGTGGATCTGGCATTTCAATTTTTCGAGCCAATCAAAAAGGGTTCTGCGAAAAGGATTTTACAGGATGTCTACAAGCAACTAGAGCCGGGAGGAAAGATTATCCTTGAACTTGATGGGTGTGAGCGTATCCTTGGGAGAATGAGAGATGGGGGGGTAAAGCTTTGGGAGGAATTCGAGCGGCCAGACCCATGGCAATATTCGCTTTGGAACTGCACTTTCGATTCGAAGAACAAATGTATGCAGTGGAGGAAAGTTTTTATCAAGCGCAATGAATTTGGAAGATCGGAAAATAAGGCAGTATTGAGAATATATAAGAAGGACGATGTAAAAAAGTTACTGAAAGAAGTGGGATTTTCAAAAGTCGATTTGTACGAAGACTGGAAAGGAAGAAGGTTTCGAGATGACAAAGGTGAATACATCGTAGTGGGAATAAAATAAACATATGATCAACACACATCCAATAGGAATTATGCAAAGTCGTTTAGTTCCCCCAAAGGGTGGGGGATTCAGTTCTTTCCCTTCGTGGAATGGCGAGCGGAGTTAAATAATATATATGGAAAAAGAAAAAAATATCTTAGAACTTTTTTCACTTCATAATCAGGTTGCGATCGTTACAGGGGCGGCAAGAGGAAACGGGAAGGCCATTGCCGAGGGCTTTTTGGACGCTGGAGCTCTCGTGTATGGCCTGGATCTCCTAGAGGGGGAGGATTCCAGAGTGAAGAATCGAGTCATTGATATAACAAAAAAAGATGATCTTCAAAAAGTCGTAGATGAGATCCATGGAGAGCACAAGAGGATAGATATCTTGGTAAACAATGCGGGAATTACGATGGGGGAGCCCAGTGAATCTTATAGCGAAGAGAACTGGGAAAAAACCTACCAGATAAACCTTAAGGCAGCGTTCCTTCTTAGCCAGATGGTTGCCAGGTATATGATAAAACAAAAAAGTGGTGTGATGATAAACATAACCAGCCTAGGAGCTGAACAAGGGTTTCCTGGAAATCCAGCTTATGTGGCGTTTAAGGGCGCCTTGAAACAGCTTACGAAAGCCTTCGCAAGAGATTGGGCCCAATACAATATTAGAGTTAATAATTTGGGTCCTGGATATATGAAGACAGACATGACCAAGAAAAGTTGGAATACGCCAGAATTGAGAGAAGAGCGAAGCAAAAGAATTATACTCGGTCGATGGGGAGAACCAGAAGATCTGGTAGGTCCTGCAATATTCTTAGCATCCGATGCGTCAAGATACATTACCGGCGTAGATTTGTATGTTGACGGCGGATGGTTGGCAAAAGGTCTTTAAGAGAAATTATACATACGTTTAAAATTATGAACAGAAAAAAAGTAACCATAGCAAACAAAACAATAGGCGACGGCGAACCAGTTTTCATTACTGCCGAAATCGGCATCAACCATAACGGAAGCTTGGAAACCGCAAAAAAACTCATTGACGTTGCAGTGGAGGCAGGGTGTGATGCAGTGAAGTTTCAGAAGCGCACGATTGAGGTGGTGTATACTCCAGAAGAACTCGCGCGGCCTCGGGAAAGCGTATTCGGAACTACGAATGGAGATCTCAAAAGGGGACTCGAGTTTGACGAAGCTGAATACCAGGAGATTGACCGGTACTGCAAAGAAAAAGGCATTCTATGGTTTGCTTCTCCGTGGGACGAGGGGAGTGTAGACTTCCTTGCAAAACTCGACATTCCGTGTTATAAAATAGCGTCGGCTTCCCT
>CAYJRT010000011.1:0-9462 GCA_964372895.1 uncultured Candidatus Saccharibacteria bacterium | reverse complement strand
TGATATTGCCGAGCTAAGACGGTTTGAGCGCAATGCATTCCGCGGCATGCTTCGGGAGATTGGATTCGTCCACTTTCAAAAAAGCGTATGGGCTCAACCGTTTCCATGTAAAAGAGAAGTAGACATTCTTCGCGACTTTTTTAGGTTAAGCGAAAAGGAAGTTCAATTGCTGGAGGCAAGGATAATTGGAGACGATGCACATCTAAGAAAGTTTTTTCGGGTGTAGTGATGCATAAATGAGGAGTTGCTTTATTCAACGATCGTCAAACGAATGAATCAATGTGGCTAGAAAAAATCTGTTTCTCTATTTTGCCCAAAGCCACAGTTTTTGATAGAGTGAAGTAATGGTTTAAGCGTCATTAGCGACAATGAACCACAGTAAAGCGAGAAAACTTGCGCAGAGGTATGTGGGTGGGTGGAGGGCGAATGATGTTGCAAAATCCTTGAGCCTTTGGCGGAGGATTGTATCATCATAGAGTCACACGGGCCAACGTACAATGGTTTAGACGATGTGCGAGAATGGGTGGAAAGTTGGGTTCAAGAGAGGTATAGAGTGAATAAGTGGGAAATTGCTTCCTTTTTGTTTGCAGACGACACTGCGGTTTTTGAATGGCAATTTCAATTTTCCAAGCAAAATGATCCGCCGCGAAATATCGATGGAATCACGATTATGCGTTTCAAAGATGAGCAAATTTCTTACGTCCGTGAGTATGGTTTTTACGCTTCGAGGCTTGTTTATATAGGATTTTATGGGAGGAGTTCTTTAGAGACGCGGATTTCGTTGTTGGTGTGCACAAGGAGAGTTTTTGTTGGATTGTGCCAGAAGAAAATGGGTCGAGAAAAAGTTGCAAGTTCTACCACGTTAAGGCGGTCTCGATTGTCGATTTCTGCCGCTAAAATTTCGTTTCCTCGTGCAAAGAGAACATGGTATGCATCAAGCCAAGTGAGATTTGTGATGAGCTCGCCAAATCTTGTGAGAAATACTTTTTCTCCCTTTGGATGAGAAGGCTGTTCCTTTTCTTCGTGCAAGAAATAGAGCCAGATTTCTTTTCCGTCTGAAAGTGCGAGTTTTTTGCCATCGGGGCTTAAAATTATCTCCTTCACAGAAGAGAAAAGTTCTTCAAATTTTTGATTCTGTTTATTGAGCAAGTAAAGCGTTTGATTTTCCTGAAGAAAAAACTCATTCCCAAACTCATGAATCGCATACAGCGTTTCTGGCAGCAATTCGAGTGGAATTTTATTGAGCGTAAGAGCTTGGGTTTCGTTGCTTTGTTTCTGCCAGAGATTTCCCCCCTTGTCGAGCCAAAATACCTGGTCATTGGTTGCATAAAAAGTGATAACTCCTTGTGCTAAGGGGGTTAGAAGTTGCTGCTGCAGATAGTCATATTGCATTACATGGAAAGAATTGCCTTGTGAAGCAAGAAAGAGAATTTGATTTTGTTGAAAAGGAGAAAAGGATATATGTGTATCGGCTATGGTGAGTTGTTCTAAGGAAACGCGCAGTTGCGAGGCGATTTGGAGAGATTCAGCGCTTGTTTTTTGCCGTGCAAGCAAATTGCGATCTATAACTTGAATAAAGTTTTGAACTTGTTCCTGGGAAGTTATGCGCAAAAGTAATGCCTGTGAATCCCAAGCCCAGCCGATTTCCCATATCTGATCCTGGGAGCGTGGCGATTGATACAGCGGATATTCAACATTTTTTTCAATGTCCCACAATGAGAGTGTCCAAGTGTTTTGCGGATTTGATTTTTGTACTATTGCTTCGGTTTTGCTGGGAGAAAACCAAACAGTTTGAACATCTTCCGCAAGAGTTACAAATACCGGGTTTTGGGGCAAGAGTACCACATGTTTTGCTTCGGTAACTTGCTTTTCAGTAATTTCCAATTGCTTTGACCAGGAATGATATCCTTCTTTTTGGATGCGGACATAGTAGGAACCCGGAGAGAAATTTTTTGTTAACATGCTTCCCAGTACGCGTGCAGTTTGCCCCATAGATTTTTCATTGATAAAAACTTCTGCGCGAGGCGGAGTTACCTGAAAATAGAATGCTCCTACTTTCGAAAACCATTTTTCTTGAAAGTTCAGTCGATAACCTTGAGAATATAAAATAATCGCCGGAGCTGCCACACAAAAAACTGTTCCCAAGAAGAGAAACAAAACAGTGCGCGTGCGCTTCGTCATGAACACATTATATATCTAAACCTTATTTGCAAAAAGAGTGTGTTGGGGTATAATGGGACACATTGTATGGAACAATTTGTGATTCATGGAGGGAGAAAGTTGCAAGGCGAGATAAAGGTAAGGGGGGCAAAAAATGCCGCATTTCCCATATTGGCTGCAACCATTCTCACCAAACAAGACTGTATCGTGGGAAACTTGCCTCTCATCGAAGATGTTTTTCGGATTATTGAAATTTTGAGGAGCATGCGCGCACAGGTTGAGTGGCTAGGGGAACGGAAGGTGAAAATAAATACCAAACATCTTAATCCTGCAAAAGTTGATAAAAAACTCATGGGCAAACTTCGAGGATCTGTGTTGTTTTTTGGCCCTCTTTTGGCGCGTTTTCATTCCGTGACTCTTCCTCGACCGGGAGGAGATATTATTGGCGTGCGCCCGATTGAAACTCATCTGGAGGCTTTCTCGCAATTGGGAATTAAAGTGATTGCGCGTAACGGTTCAGTTACGCTTCAAAGACCAAAACGGTTCAAGCAAAACCAAGTTATTCTCGATGAATTTTCTGTTACTGCCACAGAGAATATAATGCTTTTTGCCGCTTTGCAGGAGACCCCCTTGGTTATCAAAAATGCAGATCAAGACTACCCAATTCAGGAGCTTGGCGCGGTGTTGCAAAAAATGGGAGTGCAAGAGAGTGAAGAAAGTTGCCATGTTATAAAGGTGCGCGGAAAGAAAGTTTTGCAGGGCATTGAGCACTCTTTGTTATATGATCCTATTGAAGCAGGCACTTTTATTGTGCTGGCTGCTGCGGCAAAAGCAGATGTGTTGGTGCGCAATGTGGAAATTCGTTTTCTCGAATTTTTCCTCAAAAGGCTGAAAGACTTTGGAGTGAATATGGAAATTCGAGAACGCAAGAAAGGATTTGGAGACGTGCGCGTAAAGCCCTTTAAAACTCTCAAGATCGATAAAATTCAGTGTTTCATTTATCCTGGAATTCATACGGATCTGCAAAGTGCGTTTGGCGTGTTGGCAACGCAGGCGAAAGGACCTACCCTTTTGCACGACCCTTTGTACGAAGGGAGACTGAAATACTTGGAAGAACTTAACAAGATGGGTGCTGAAATTTACGTGGCAGATCCGCATCGTGCTATTATTAATGGACCTACGCAGTTATACGGTGCAGACTTGGGTACGTTTGATTTGCGCGGGGGAGCTGCGTTGTTGATTGCGGCTCTCATTGCAAAGGGTAAGAGCACCATAAGCAATATCTACCAGGTGGATCGGGGATATGAGAAAATCGAGGAGAGACTTCAGAGGCTTGGGGCGGATATTAGGCGAGTGAAAAACGAAAAATGAAAAATGTAAAATTACGGTTCAAAATTCCAAATAATTTTTCACTTTTCATTTTAAACTTTTAATTTGAGCGTTAGCGAACATGTTTATCTCGAAAATCGGCATCGATTTGGGTACTTGCAACTCGTTGGTCTTTGTCCCCAAGAAGGGAGTGGTTTTGTGCGAGCCGTCGGTGGTGGCAGTTTCAGTTGGAGACAATCGAATTTTGGCGGTTGGAGAGGAAGCAAAAGAAATGACTGGTCGAACTCCAGATACCATTCGGGTATACCGACCTCTGCGGGATGGCGTAATTGCAGACTACAGAGTGACATTGGCTATGATTCGATATTTTCTTCGCCGCATTATTCCCAAATATCAGTTTTTAAAACCAGAAGTATTGGTATCGGTGCCAGCTGGGATTACCTCTACCGAGCGAAGAGCTGTAATTGAAGCTACCAATGAAGCCGGAGCAAAAGCCGCGTATGTGGCGAAAGAACCCATATTGGCAGCTATAGGTGCGGGAATTCCCATTAATTCTTCTTCCGGGCACATGATTATTAATATTGGTGGTGGAACAAGCGAAGTCGCAGTTATTTCTTTGGGAGGAATTGTGGTGGTAACATCGCTCCGTGTGGCTGGCGACAAAATCGATCAAGCAATTTCAGATTACATCAAAAAACGCCACAATCTTGCCATCGGAGAAAAAACAGCAGAGGAAATTAAGATAAAAATTGGAACTGCGCTTCCTGAGAAAACAGAGGCAGTGATGGAAGTTCGCGGCCGGGATTTAATTCATGGGCTTCCCAAAAATATAAAAATTTCTTCCAACGAAATCGCTCAAGGCGCTCAAGAACCTCTTGAAGAGATTCTGTTTACCATCAAAACAGTGCTTCGAGACACGCCTCCAGAGCTTTCCGCAGATATTATGGATAAGGGAATGATTTTAACCGGCGGAGGCGCTCTTTTAAGAAATATTGATCAGCGAATTTCGCAAGCCATCGGCGTGCCGTGTTTTATCGCGGATGATCCCTTAACCTGCGTGGCCAGAGGCACCGGTATTGTGCTCGACAGTTTGGATATTTTCAAGCGAAGCATTATGAGCAAAAAATAGTCCTACGAATTACGAATGGGCGCGAATATACGAATAAACCACAAGTCTTTGCTTCGAAAGCTCGCAGAGCAGCGAAAACTGGCGCATGCGTATATATTCTCGGGAAACGATCACGCGCAAAAAGAGAAACTTGTACGAACTCTTTTGGAGATTCTTTCCGTGCGGCTCCCCGATCAAATACAGATAAGCCCTGAAGGGGAAGGGAATACGGCAGAAATTACCATAGCGCAAATCCGCTCGCTCACCACCTTTTTTTCCATGAGCGCGTGGAGCTCGCCCTATAAAGTGGCGGTGATTCGGCACGTCCATTGCATGAATAAAGAAGCGCAGTCTGCGTTCCTGAAACTTCTGGAAGAGCCAAAAGGAAACACGATATTTTTTTTGCTTACAGAATACCCAGAATCGCTTTTTGATACGATTCGTTCGCGGACGCAAGAATATACATTTTATTCCTTTGAGCCAATGAGCATTTCCGGTCAAGCGACGGCCGAATTTCAAAAACTTCAAAAGGCAGATTTTGTCGAGCGTTTTGCCATGGCTAAAAAAATAGCCGATGCTCCAGAGTTAATTCCAGAAACTCTTGACGCGTGGCTTTTAGCTGCGCGCCTTCTGCTTCACGCATCTCTCAAGGAAAATCCTTCTGTTGCTCGAGCGCTTATTGGTGCCATCCAAGTTATCCAAGAAACCAGTTTGCTTTTGCGCACCACCAACATCAACCCCCGCCTGGCCTTGGAGCACATTATGGTGAATCTTTAAAATTTGTATTTGACATTTTCTTTCATCTATCACCCAAATTTATGGAGAAATATTTGCACAGCAAAAAATTCCTTAGATACCTTGTACACGCGATCGCGTGTACAAGGTATCTATATTGCTGTATAATAAAATTATGAAGGAGCGGTATGGGGAAATTGCGAAATATGTTCTCATCTCGATTGGAATTGCAGGAGTGTTGGTACTTGTTGCAGCAGCTCCTGGTGCTTTATATATCGCAAAAGCTTTTCCGCGCCCCCGGGAGCGATTTTCGCACGAACCCAAAGTACAGAGTATGGCGAGATCAATTCGAGGTCTGCAGAAGAATAAGTTTCTTACCATAAAGCAAAAGAATGGAAAGATTGAGTTAACACTTACGAAAAAAGGGAAGCATAAGTTTAAAGAAATTCAGATTGGCAAGCTAAAAATCACGAAACCTCCATATTGGGATAAAAAATGGCGCATAATTATTTTCGATGTTCCAGATAAATCTTTTAAGGGAGCTCGGGATGTGCTACGGGCAAAACTGAGGCAGTGGGAATTTTATCCTTTGCAAAAAAGTGTATGGGTATGCCCGTGGCCATGCGAGAACGAAATACAACTTATCGCCGAATTATATGGTATTACACCTTATGTTAATATTATTGTTGCAGAAAAGGTTGTTGGCGATTTATCTCTTAGAAAGCACTTCAATACCTAGATACTCTGTGACAGCGATCGCGTAAACAATGTATCTAACAATGTATCTAGGTCTGTCCCACGGATATATTTGATAGGGATGTTGAATATACTCGACAAGGGTGGAGGTTTCTGATAAAATGCGAGTATGTCATATCAAGAAATCCTCTCTAAAACGAGGCCGGAAATGGAGAAGGCTTTGAGTTTTTTTCAGGGCGAGCTGGCGAAAATCCGGACCGGGCAGGCGAATCCCGCTTTGGTGGAAGACGTGATGGTCAATCTCTTTGGTCAGAAAATGCCCTTGAAGCAATTGGCCGGCATTTCTTGTCCGGAGCGCCGCCAAATTTTGATTCAACCTTGGGATAAATCATACTTGGAACCCATCGAAAAAGCATTGCAGCAATCGTCTTTGGGAACGAGTCCAGTCGTGGAGGGAGCTGCGGTAAGAGTACACTTGCCCCAACTCACCCAGGAATATCGACAGCAATTGGCAAAAGTGCTTGGGGAAAAAGCAGAAGATTCCAGACAGCAAATTCGTAAATGCCGAGAAGAAGCATGGGAAGAAATTCAGGAAAAAGCAAAGAAAGGCGAAATTCGCCAAGACGATAAATTTCACGCGAAGGACGAACTTCAGAAATTGGTGGATGAGTATAGTAAAAAAATCGAAGAGTTGGTGGAAAAGAAGAAAAAGGAAATAGAAGTGGACTAAATTTCTATCCTATGACTATTTTTATTGCCATTCTTACAATCGGAGTTTTGGTTATTTTGCATGAGTTGGGGCATTTTTTTGCTGCCAAGAAATTTGATGTAAAAGTGGAAGAGTTTGGTATTGGCTTGCCGCCTCGCGTTGCGGGAAAGAAGTATGGCGAAACCATATACTCTCTCAACGCACTGCCTATAGGCGGATTTGTGCGCATGGAAGGAGAAGAGAAATGGAGTGAAGGTCCCCGCAGTTTCAATAAAAAACCGTTGTGGCAGAGATTTTTCATTGTAGCCGCGGGCGTGGTTGTATTTTGGATTATCGCGGTTGTCATTTTCACTTTTCTGGGCGCCACGAGCGGCATTCCCACCGCGATCGAAGACAGCCAAACAAATGCGGCAAATCCTCACGTGCGGGTTATTGGAATCGCGAACGATTCTCCAGCGGCTCAAGCCGGGTTGCAGGTAGGGGATACCATACTTTCTTTTGCTGGCGAGCCAATCACCAAAGTAAAAGAGATACAGGACTATTCAAAGAATTTTGCCGGGCAAGAAGTTGTTTTGCAAATTCAGAGGGGTGAGAAGATGCTGGAGGTGAATCTCGAACCAAGAGAAGCGCCGCCCGCGGGGGAGGGGGCTATCGGAATAGGGCTTACTCGGGCCGGCCTTGTGCGATACGCGTGGTATGAAGCTCCGGTACAGGGAGTATTGCGCACGTGGAACATTACGCTATCTATTTTTGAAATGTTTGGTACGTTGATTTCGCGCCTCGCGGGCGGCGAAGGTTTGCCTGCCGGAGCGCAGATTTCCGGACCTGTGGGAGTAATTGATCTGCTGAAAAATTCGCTTGCTTTGGGCATTCCTTCATTCCTTACGTTTGTGGCGGTAATTTCGGTGTATCTTGCCATTTTCAATACCATTCCCATTCCGGCGCTCGACGGTGGAAGAATGTTCTTTATCCTTTTGGAAGGAGTAAGACGAAAACCATTGCCTGAAAAACTTGAACAGCGATTGATTCTTATTTCTTTCCTTCTTCTGATTCCCCTCATTCTTTGGGTTACCATCGGCGATCTCAAACGTTTGTTTTAATAGATTTAATAAGAGGGGCTCGAGCATATCGTGCCCTAACTACGCGATTATTTCGTCTTTGAATAACAAGCGCCCTCGAGGTTTTCTCCGGGGGCTTTACATTTTTTTGGCTTTGGTTGTATAATTGCCTTATTCTATGAATACGAAGGAAGCAAAAAATTCTGATCGGCACATTACCTCTCGCGCGGAAGATTATTCGCAGTGGTATCTCGATGTGATTGATGCTGCGGAACTCGCGGAGCATGCTCCAGTACGAGGGTGCATGACTATAAAACCAAATGGATACGCCATTTGGGAGCGTATCCAGCGGATATTGGACGAAGAGTTCAAGAACACGGGCGTGAAAAACGCCTATTTTCCTTTATTCATTCCAGAAAGTTTTCTTAAAAAGGAAGCGGCGCACGTGAAGGGATTTTCTCCTGAAGTAGCCGTGGTAACGCACGCGGGCGGAAGCGAACTCGAAGAACCCTTGGTAGTGCGCCCCACGTCGGAAACTATTATAGGAGAGGCGTTTTCCCGCTGGATTCAATCGTATCGAGATTTGCCCATGGTGTTGAACCAGTGGGCGAACGTGGTTCGCTGGGAAATGCGGACTCGCTTGTTTCTTCGTACAACCGAATTCCTCTGGCAGGAAGGCCATACGGCTCATGCGACAGAAGAGAGCGCAGAGCAACGGACCCTCCAAATGCTGGAGGTGTACCGAAAGTTTGCAGAAGAAGTGATGGCAATTCCTGTGGTTGCGGGAATCAAATCACAATCAGAAATGTTTGCCGGAGCAATCCGAACGTATAGTATCGAAGCTTTGATGCAGGATGGCCGCGCTCTGCAAGCAGGTACCTCACACAACCTTGGGCAGAACTTCGGCAAGGCGTTTGGAGTGACGTTTTTAGACGAAAAAGGGGAACAGCAATATGTGTGGCAAACGAGCTGGGGAGTAAGTACGCGGCTCATTGGCGGGCTTATCATGGCTCACAGCGACGACAAGGGATTGGTGCTCCCGCCGAAACTGGCTTCTTTAAAAATAGTTATCGTTCCAATTTTTCACGAGCATGCAAATGAGAAAGCATTGGTGATGGAGAAGGCAAAAGAGCTGACAGAGCGTCTCGCGTCATTTGGCAGGGAGGTTTTGCTAGACGACAGCGATCAAGACACGCCCGGCGCGAAATTCCATACATGGGAAAAAAGAGGCATACCTTTACGAATTGAAATTGGGCCGAAAGACGTCGAAAAGAATCAGGTGATACTTGTGCGCCGCGATACGGGCGAGAAAACGGCGGCTCCAATGCGAGAAATTAAAGAGCGTGCCGATGCATTGCTCCTTCGCATTCAGGAGAATTTGTACGCGCGGGCTTTAGAATTCCGAAATGCAAGGTCTCATCAGGTGGATTCGTACGAGGAATTCAAACGCATGCTGGAAACAAATCCTGGATTTATCTATGCGCATTGGTGCGGAGATTCTGCCTGCGAAAAAAGTATTAAGGAAGAAACGCAAGCGACTATCCGCTGTCTTCCTTTCGCGCAAGCGCAAGAAAGCGGGAAATGCGTGAAGTGCGACGAACCCTCTGGCAAGCGCGCGCTTTTCGCGCGGGCCTACTAACATTGCGTAAAACTTATGAAATTTATTC
>CAYJRT010000010.1:0-9919 GCA_964372895.1 uncultured Candidatus Saccharibacteria bacterium | reverse complement strand
ACTTCACAAGGTAAATGAGATCAGAAATTATCGCGGGTTTGGATGTCGGCACCCACAGTATTAAAATGGCGGTGCTTCAGCAAAAAGGAGAGGGTGGTGAGCCTGAAATTTTAGGATTTGGAGAAGAAGCTTCTGCTGGAGTGCGTAAAGGAGCTGTGGTGAACAAGGAAGAGGTGGGCAGAAAAATTCTTAACCTCAAAGAGCGCATCGGGAATATCAGCGGCCAAAAAATACGGGAAGTAGTGACAAGTATTGGCGGAAGCCATATTTTTACGATTCTTTCTCATGGGATTGTGGCAGTATCAAGAGCAGATGGACAAATTTCTCAAGAAGATGTAGAGAGGGTATTGCAGGCGGCACAAACGTTTTCACTTCCTTCCAACAAAGAGATTTTGGAGGCATTTCCGCAACAGTTTGGGGTGGACGGAGAAGAGCAGGTAAAAGAGGTGGTGGGCATGAGAGGGGTGCGTCTCGAGGCAGACGTGCTGGCGGTATGCGGCTTTACTCCTTATATTCGAAATCTTACGGAAGCTGTTACGGGGGCAGGGCTTGATATAGTAGATATTGTTCCTTCTCCTTTAATGTCTGATCCAACCGTACTGGGGCGGCAGCAAAGAGAGGTGGGAGTTGCGGTGCTTGATTTGGGCGCAGGAACAACTGGTTTGGCAGTATATGAGGAAGGAGATTTAATTCACACAACCGTATTTCCTGTGGGGTCTGAAAATATTACCAACGATATTGCGGTTGGTTTGCGTTGCGAACCAGACATTGCAGAGAGAGTGAAGATAGAGTTTGGAACCTGCCAAAGAACCCAAGGGAAAAGAACAGAAAAGCTTGAACTCGGACAAGGGCAAACATTTTCATTCTCACAAAAACTTCTTTCCCGTATCATTGAGGCGCGCGTGAAAGAAATTTTTCAGCTTGTCAACAAGGAATTGAAAAAAATTTCCCGGCAGGGAACATTGCCCGGAGGAGTAGTATTGGTAGGAGGAGGAGCAAAACTTCCTAAAATTGTAGAAGAGGCGAAGAAAGAACTGAAAGTTACTGTGAAACTCGGCACCCCGCATGGAGTTGTGAGTCTGCAGTCAGATCCTGCGTTTCTAGGCGTAATAGGGCTTTTGGTAGGAGCTGCAGCAAATGGGCATTATAGAAGAAGTTACGGAACGCCGGGAATCGTGCGGTATGTGAAGCGAATACTCAAGCCTTTTATACCGTAAATTGCATACATACCTATGGAGAAAAAGACAACCATTAAGGTGGTTGGAATAGGAGGAGCCGGAGGCAATGCTATTGACCGCATGATGCAGTGCAAGATTAAGGGAATCGATCTTATTGCGGTAAACACCGATGTGCAGGATTTAAAAAAGATTCGGGCTCTCCAGAAAATAAGAATTGGTCAAGAAAGCACTCACGGTTTGGGAGCTGGCATGAATCCCGAACTCGGCAAACGCGCAGCTTTGGAAAGCAAGGAGGAATTAACCGAAGTTTTGAAGGGCGCAGATATGATTTTTCTTACCGCAGGACTCGGAGGAGGTACAGGCGGAGGAGCAATCCCTGTAATTGCCCAAATTGCGCGAGCTCAAAGCGCTTTAACGATTGTCGTGGTAACACGACCTTTTTCTTTTGAGGGTTCTTGGCGCGCAAGACTCGCAGAAAGAGCGCTCGTCGAACTCAAGGGAAAAGTGGATACGTTGCTGGTTATTTCCAACGACCAGATTTTGAAGCTTGCTGATCAGGATATGTCGGTGCTCGCCGCCTTTTGGAAGGCAGATGAAATTTTGCGTCAAGCAGTGCAAGGAATTTCTGATTTAATTATGATTCCAGGAATCATTAATTTGGATTTTGCGGATTTAAGGAGCATTATGAAGAATTCAGGGAGAGCAGTGTTTGGTATGGGACAGGCGAAGGGCGAGAAACGCATGGAGCGCGCTCTTGAAGCTGCGCTGCATTCTCCGCTTTTGGATATGTCGATCAAGGGAGCAAAAGGTATTTTGTTTCAAGTAGCAGGAGGAGACGATGTGAGTTTGCAGGAAATTCAAGAAGCAGCGCAACAAATGAAAGAAAATATTTCCCCGCAGGCAAAAATTATTTTTGGAGCAGTACAAGACAAAACTTTGAAATCTGGAGAAGTCAGGATTACCGTGATCGCCACTGGTTTTGCAGAATGACAGCTTCTCAAATTTTTCTCTTTGGATGCATTGCCTTTATTGCAGGCGTGGGGATAACTTCTTTTTGGGATTTTGGCCAGAAAAGCATTCTTGCCATTTTTATTTTGGGAATTTTTTTCTTGTCGCTTTTCTGGAGAAGAAAACCCATGGCAGCAGGGATATTGATTTTGTGTTTTGCTTTAGGGGTATGGGTTTATGAAAGAGTTGAAACAAAGCAAGCAGAGAATGAACTGAAAAATTTTTACGGCCAAAAGCTTACATTTAAGGCAAAAATTGTTGCCGACCCAGAGTTGAGATCTTCACGCATGCACGTAGTTGTTCAGCCAGAATTGGTTTCTGAAGGGCGCGTTCTGCTTATTCTTCAGGAGAAAAAAGACGTGCGCTACGCAGATGTTTTGCTGGTGGAAGGAAAGCTGGAGCGCCCCGAGAATTTTGACAACTTTCATTACGAAGAATTTCTTGCAAAAGATGAGATATACGCATTCATGCGGGAGCCGGTTTTGGAAGCGCAAGAGAGGAAAGCGTATGAGCATCAAGGAGAAAAAGCAATGGCTGCAATTTTTCTTCTCAAAGCAACGTTCCGAGAAACCCTCGAGACATATCTTTCAAGCAGTCATAGTTCTTTGATGATTGAAATGCTTTTGGGAGACAAAGACGTAATGTCAAAAGAATTAGCACAAGGCCTCAACGCTACCGGGCTCCGCCATATTATTGCTATTTCCGGCATGCACATCGCACTGCTTACTATGTATATAATGCCCTTGCTTATATTCGCTGGTTTATGGCGCCAGCAAGCTTTTTATGTTACGTTACTCCTTACTATATTCTATGTTGTGCTCACGGGTTTGCAGGCTTCTGCCATGCGGGCTGGAATTATGGCTGGGATGTTTCTTTTGGGCCAGCATATTTCGAGGCAGTACGCTGCTTTGCGCGCACTTATTTTTGTAGCAGCTGGAATGCTGCTGTTCAATCCTTTTCTTTTAACGAGAGATATCGGGTTTGAGCTTTCTTTCCTTGCGGTTTTGGGCATGATTTTGCTTGCGCCTTTATTGCTTTCTTTTATGCCGCAAAAAATGCCGACAAGACAACTGATTGCAATCACTTTTGCAGCTCAAGTGTTCACGTTTCCTCTCTTGATTTGGAATTTCGGGCAGATTTCGTTGGTGACTATTGTCTCCAATATACTCGTGGTACCTGTTGTTCCTCTGCTCATGGGGTTAGGTTTCTTATTGATGGCGATAGGAACTATAATTCCGTTCTTTGCATTTCTGCTTTCATTTCCTGTAGCGCTTTTGACAGAATATATTATGTGGGTTGTTCGAGTGCTTTCGACACTTCCCTTCGCGGTCATGCAAACAGAAAACATTTCGTTTGTGTGGCTGATATTTTTGTATATTCCAGCAGCTCTTTTCTATTGGAAATTTCGAAAAAGAAGAGAAATTTTGATACAATACTGAAACATGTTCGGAAGAAAGAAAAAAGCATGGGTGGTGGCGGTGGATATGGGCTATGGGCACCAAAGAGCTGCTTTGCCTTTTCGCGATATTGCACAAGGCGGGAAGATTCTCACGGCAAATGACTACTCTGGGATTCCAGAATCAGACAAAAAAATCTGGCAAGATTCGCGTAACTTTTACGAAATCATTTCTCGATTCAAAAAGTTTCCGGTGTTAGGCGACTTTGTTTTTGCTCTTTTTGATAAATTCCAGGAGATTAAAGAGTTTTATCCAAGCAATGAAAGTATTAGCGCCCCAACGCTGCAGTTAAAACAGGTGTATCGCCTCTTTGAAAGGAGGCATTGGGGCGAACATTTCATATCTCAACTCAACAAAAACCCTTTGCCTCTGTTGTGCACCTTTTTTGTGCCAGCATATATGGCAGAGTTTTGGGGGTATAAGGCTCCTATTTATCTCATTATTCCGGACACCGATATTTCCAGAGCGTGGGCTCCGTTGCGTCCCAAGGGAAGCCGCATTATATATTGTGTTTCTACTGTAAGGGTGGCAGCAAGGCTCAAGCGATACGGCGTAAAACAAAAGCATATTAGTGTTACAGGATTTCCGCTTCCTCAAGAATTTACAAAGAGTAATTCGGCAAAAGCAAAAAAAGATTTGGAACGCAGACTTGGAGTGTTGGATCCAAATCGAAGATATTTCGATCAGTATGCAAGAATAGTGGAGCAATATGTTGGTAAGATTCAAAGCCCGACTTCTTTGCGTTCAAAGTCGGGCTTTACCGGGCGCGGGCGGCGCGTGAATCTTACCTTTGCCATAGGAGGGGCTGGTGCGCAGAGCGATATCGCAGAGGATATTTTGGAAGGGGTCAAGCCTTTGACAAAAGAGAATGCATTGGAATTTCACATTGTTGCGGGAATTCACAAAAGCATCGTTGCCACTTTGCGCAGAAAATCAGGCAAAAATATATTTGTACATTTCTCGGCAAGCAAAAAAAGATATTTTCAAGATTTTTCAAAAATCTTAAGCAAAACCGATATTTTGTGGACTAAACCTTCAGAACTCGTGTTTTATGCTGGCTTGGGGATTCCTTTCATTATAGCGCCGCCAATCGGCTCTCAAGAAGTATCCAATCGGAGATGGTTGTTAGATAGAGGAGCTGGTATTGATCAGCAGAAGCCGGAGCTCACGTATCAGTGGCTGCCTGATTTGATTGAGGAGGGGATATTGGCAGAAGCCGCGATGCAGGGATTTGTGGAGATTTCGAGGGACGGCGTGGAGAACATTATCAAATTAGTAACTCAAAAGTAGTTTTTGAGATTTGAGCTTTGTCCGCCAGCTGGCGGTTTGAGTTTAATTGTATGTGGATCGTAGTTGCAATTGGGTCATACTTTCTTTTCGCAATTGTTGCGCTCGTAGACAAGTATCTTTTAGCAGGTCCGCTTCCCAATCCCAAGACTTATGTTTTCTATGTAGGTATACTTGGTGGTGGTGTGGCCGTTTTGATCTTTGCCTTTGGGTTTGGGGGCGTCCCAACTTTGCCTATTCTTCTTCTCGGACTCCTTGCAGGGGTTATGCGCACGTTTATGCTTCTTTTGCTCTTTGGCGGGCTTCGTTTGTTTGAGGCATCGAGCATTATTTCTGCATTCGGTGGAATGCTTCCATTATTCACGTTCTTGCTCACTTTATCTTTTACGATGAACAGAGAGATTCTTGCACCGCTTAACTTTCTTGCTTTTCTCTTTCTTTTGGTGGGTACGATTGTTGTCAGTTATGCAAAGGATCGTTTTGTTATCATGCGAAGTCTTTTGTACGCTTCAGGGGCAGCATTTTTTGGAGCCGCATCATTTTTTTTCTCAAAGTTTGTATACGAAGCACATCCTTTCTTTTCCAGTTTGGCTTGGTTGCTTGTCGGTGCATTTGTGACATCGCTCGTATTCTTATTGTCAAAAGAAGTAAGGGAAGATTTATCGAATCTTTTCCAGCACAAAGAGCCAATAGCAAGCACGGCGCGAAGTTTCCCTGTATGGATTTTCTTGTGGAATCAAGCAGCCGGGGGAAGCGCGGTTTTGCTTCAGAATCTTGCCATTGCTTTGGTGCCGTTTGGATTTCTCCCATTCGTGAGCGCGATGGGCGGTATTGAATATTTGTCCCTCTTTTTACTCATTTTGGTTTTGTCACGATATTTTCCTTTGTTTAGCCATGAAAATATGTCACGCAACATAATAATTCAAAAGTTCATTGCGATTATTTTCATCAGTACAGGTTTAGCGTTGCTTGCGTTATGAAAAAGTTTTGTACATGTTTTTCACTGCTCCGTACGCTATGGTAGAATAATTGCTATAGCAATAATATTGCCATGTATATCATCGTCAATGTCACGTATTAAGGGGACTGCCTCTCAAGAGATTTTGCATATGCTTCTTGTAGGAGGCGCATTTGTGATTGCGGCGCAGTCGCCATGGTTTTGGTTCCGCGTGTATAAACAGTGGTTTTCTGGTAGGCGTTTCAGAGAGTCGCAAGTGCGAGATGCCTTTAACTATTTAAGAAAAAGGCATCTTATTGCGGTTGAAAAAAACAACCACCAAATTTTTATCCGTCTTACTCCCGAAGGTGAAAAGTATGCGGGCAAATTTCAGATCAATAAACTCGCCATCTCTGTTCCTAGGCAATGGGATGGGGTATGGCGTCTCATTATTTTTGATATTCCAGAAAAGCTCAAGGTGAAGCGGGAAGCTTTTCGTGGAAAACTTCGAGAGCTTGGATTTTATCCCCTTCAGAAAAGTATTTGGGCATACCCATATCCCTGCGAAAAAGAGATTATGCTGTTGCGCGAGTTTTTTAATCTTCAACCCCGTCACATTCGTGTTCTTGAAATTCGGAAGCTGGAAGAAGATACATCTTTGAGGGAACGGTTCAAGCTTAAGCAATAGAATCATTCATGGTAATAATCTTGCTATAGCAGTTATATTACAGGGATATGCTTGAATACATACATAAGATGAAAAGATTTTTCTTCACACCTCTATTTTTGGTAGGTATATTTTTTATAGTCGCTTTTCTGTTTTTGTTTGTGGGAGAGGCGCAAGAAGCAGAGAAGATTAGGTGGGGAGTAAATTTCTCAAAAAAGCATGCAGAAAACTTGGGTTTAAACTGGAAAATGGTATACACCGCGCTTTTAGATGAACTTGAAGTAAAGCGGTTGAAAGTATCGTTTGATTGGGATGAATTGGAGCCGCAAAAAGATGAATTCTTTTTTGGCAATGCAGATTGGTTGGTCAAAGAAGCTGAAAAGCGAGATGCGCAGCTTCTCTTGGTGATAGGAATGAAAACAATGAGATGGCCAGAATGTCATTTGCCAGAGTGGGCAAGAGAATTGTCAAAAGAAGAGCAACAGAGAGAAATACTTGAATTATTGGAGGCGTTGGTAGAGAGATACCGAGATTTGCCAGCTGTATGGGCATGGCAGGTGGAAAATGAGCCTTTGTTTCCTTTTGGCGAATGCCCTTGGCGCGACACGCAGTTTTTGGGGAAAGAAGTGAAGTTAGTAAAGTCACTGGATCTCGGTCATCCCGTGGTAATTTCCGATAGCGGAGAATTGTCACTCTGGATTCAGGCAGCGAGGATTGGCGATATTGTAAGCACGACGATGTATCGGAAAGTGTGGTTCGAGGAAATCGATCGGTACATTGAGTATCCTGTGCCGCCGGTGTTTTACGGAAGAAAAACGCAGGTTGTCAAAACGCTTTTTGACAAAGAGGTTATTGTCGGAGAGTTGCAGGCAGAGCCGTGGGGTCCAGGCAAGCTTTTGTACGATACCACGATTGAAGAACAGGATAGGGCGTTTGACTTAGCGCAGTTTCACAAAAATATTGAATTCGCAACACAAACCGGCTTTAAAGAATTCTATCTCTGGGGAGCGGAATGGTGGTATTGGAGAAAGGAAAAAGCCTCCGACCCTACCTTTTGGGATGAAGCAATTCCTCTTTTCACGAATTAGGGGGGTGTATTAATTTTTACGCATATACGTATTTTGTAAGACAATTTTGCGCGGCGGCAGACTTGGGGAAATGTTCCTATTGACAGCTCCTTATGATGTACATTATTATGTACATATGGAAAGCAAGAGAACCATTCCTATTTCGGAAGCCCGCAGGCGTATTTTTGAAATCTCAGAAGAAGTTCAGCGACCCGATACCTATTACGTGCTTACGGAAAATGGTAAGCCCAAAGCTGTAATTTTGTCTGCCGAACAATTTGAAGATCTTCTCGACGATCTCGAAATCTATAGCGATCCTGATCTCCTCAAAGAAATTGAGGAAGCGGAGAAAGAATTCGAGAGAGGAGAATATGTGACTTGGAACGAATTCAAACAAGAACTCGGGATTGGTTCAGAGCAGTTTATACTCCGCGACAGAGGAAGAGAAAGATATAGGGCAACGACAAAGAAAAGAAAGAAAAAAGTATGATTGGATACGAGGTTATAGTGCCCAAGCGTGTTCAAAGGCAGATACAAACAATTCCTTTGCCATGGCGAGAAAGAGTTTCGCGTGCGATTGAATTCTTGGCGGAAAGTCCTTTTCTTGGAGAAAAAATGCATGGGAAGTTTGGCGATAGGAGGAAAGTGCGAATATGGCCGCATCGTATTTTTTATCGGCTTTACTCAACGAGAAAACTTATAACGATTGTTGCCGTACGGCACAGGGGAAGTGCCGGTTATACATAAATGAGACAATCATTCACTATTCGTGATCTTCCGCAAGCGGAACGCCCGAGAGAGCGACTGCAAAAATTCGGAGCAGAAGCGCTTTCTGCGCAAGAGCTTTTGGCCTTACTCTTGGGAAGAGGAGTGAGTGGAGAATCAGTTACAACCTGCGCGCAAAAACTTCTGTCGCAATTTGGTTCGCTCGATGGCATCATGCAAGCTTCTTTAGAAGACTTGCAAACGGTGAAAGGCATTGGTTTGGCAAAAGCAGCGCAAGTGAAAGCCTGTATGGAAATAGCGCGGCGCAGAGAGCAAGCGATACAATCGTTTGGCGATCCGAGTAAAAGAAAAGCAGTGGTTTCGCCCCAAGCAGTATATCAGTTGGTGCACGCAAAAATTAGCAATTACGCGAAAGAACATTTCTTGGTAGTATCATTTGATGTGCGCAATAAAGTTATTGGTATTGATACCATTACAATAGGTACGCTCAATACCAGCCTCGTGCATCCCAGAGAAACATTTGGCGTTGCCATTCGACGTCATGCCGCGCATATCATTCTTGTGCACAATCATCCTTCCAACGATACCGAGCCTTCTCTACAGGATCGTGAAATAACCAAACAACTCGCACAAGCAGGGAAAATTCTTGGTATTGAACTTGTTGACCATATTATTATAAGCCAAGTAGGTTTTTTGAGTTTCAAAGAAAAGCAGTTGATATGAATTACATGTTTGTAAAAGAGGTTTCCTCAATTGCCTATGGCGATGGTTTTGTTCAGTTTCCCGACGAGAAAGATCTGTTACGATCTCATCTTTTAGTGGAGTTGATTGAGAACTATCATTATCCTTTAGAGTCATTGGTGGTAGGGGCGTATGTATCGGTAAAACATAATGGAGTTGCTTATACAGAAGTAGATATTATTGTGCACGATCAAGCGCGCCACCCTTTTATTCTTATTGCAGCAGAACCGTCCCAGCATTACGAACAAAAGTTCGAAGAAACCATGCGCAAGCTTTTTGCGGTTGCTGTACTTATGCGCCAAACGCATCCGCCGCGATATCTCATGTATTATACCCGTTGGTATGAAGGTGAGAGGCGTAACGTTCGCCGAGTAGTAGTAGATTACTCAAAGCATCAAACATTCGCTGCATGGCACGAAGCATCTCGCCCCACGGTTTCTGACATTCCTTCAAACGAGTAATTCTGTGCTAGGCTTAGCCTGGCGCAAGGGGCTGTTCGTTTGAATGGTTTTTAGTTATCCTGGAACTATGAAAAAGCAGATATATTTGGATTATGCGGCTTCCACGCCCATGGATAAAAAAGTATTGGAGGCAATGATGCCGTATTTGCGAAGGCATTATGGCAATCCTTCCTCCACTCATCAATTTGGGCAAAAAACAAGGGTCGCCATTGAACAGGCCCGGATAAAAGCGGCAAACTTTTTGCATTGCAAGGCAGAGGAAGTGATTTTTACGGGCGGAGCAACCGAAGCAAACAACCTTGCAATAAAAGGTGTTATACAAAAGACAAAAGATAAGAGACAAGAGACAAAACCACACATCGTGACGACTGCGATTGAGCATGAGTCGGT
>CAYJRT010000009.1:0-10082 GCA_964372895.1 uncultured Candidatus Saccharibacteria bacterium | reverse complement strand
AAAAAACAATCCCCACATTTGTTTAAATGTTTAACGCCGGGCTTTAAACATTCTTAAACATTCTTTAGGATTTGGTCACTGTAAATACCATCGAATCTCTTAAATCTGCAATTGCTTGGTTTCGTTTATTCCAGACTTAAGATATTCGGAGCCCTGGGGAAGGTAGTGCCGCTTTCGCACTCCTTCCGGACAATCAAGCCAAAATTCTTTAGCAAAAAGAATTTTGTTCTTCAAAGCTCGTCTTGGACGAGCGAAGGAGAACAACCTTTATCGCCTGATTGCCCGAAAGGATATGTTTCTCAAAGAACTTTCATCTATTAGTCCACTACTCTTGGCGTCAGGCTTAAAGCCTTAATGCCTAAGTGAGGGAAGAAATGAATATTATCCTAAATACAAGATACTCAATACTAATATGCAATTCTCCCCTCACCTACTCTATTATTTGAATGTGCTTTCCTACCTCACGCTTGAGGTTACCATTTGACAAGCTCATGGCAAGCTATGTTAATGATATTCTCAAGTGTGAGGGAGACATAAGCAGTGTCTCCCTTTTGTTGAATCACCCTCGCTGCTCCGAGGGGGGGAGAAGTTACACTAGCTTCTCCCCCTTATCTCCGCCTAGCCACCCGGCCAGGCGGTGAATGGCCCTCACCGCCACCGCGAAGGCGGCGATGAGGGCGAGCCCAACCGCGACGCCCCCCACCGTCACCGCAAAGCCGGCGGGGATTGTTGGTACGAAGACGCCGGTTGTCGGCGTCTTCGCGAAATCCCAGATTCCCCAGAAGAACACCGCCACCGCGGCGAGCGCCGCGGTGGCGATCGCCATGATGACGTAACCCCGCTTGTAATTCATTTCTCCTCCTTCAAACTTACCGTCTATACTGGCACGCACGTTGCATGCTGTACGACGGATTGAGATATGCTCCCTTTCGGAAGAACATCTCGCTCCGCCGTACATCTGTATATTATTGTCTCAAATTCCCCTCCCTCCTTTATTTTTAAGTACAAGAATGAAGATTACTCTTAACCTGCATTCTTGTTCCTATAAACCCCCACTTCGCCAAGGCTTCGCGGGATAACAATATAGCATACATCAAAACAAAAGTCAAGGGTTCGTCCCGAAATTAAGCTTATTTGAGCTTATTTTGAGGGGTTAGCGGTAGGGGTATTTTTTGAGAACCCGACTTACCTAATTGGAAGCACGAATTTTGTTTCCAAAGCATGGGCGATTCTCTTGAGAAGAGATAAAGATGGATTTGCGTTCATGGTCTCCAGGCGAGAGATGGCAGCTTGCGACGTATGAATTTTTTTTGCGAGTTCGCGTTGAGAAAATTTCCGCAACATTCTTGCTTCAATTAACTGCTTGGCAAGAAGATACTCTGCTTCAGATTTATCCCATTCTTTTTTAAAGTTTGGATTTTTGAGTCTTGCATTTAAGTCTTTTTGAAATGTATAGTATGAATTTTTCATAGTTATAGTTATATGATATCAAATATGATATCGCGTTGTCAATCTCTTCTCCAGACATTATACCGATTCAACGCAATATCAATTTCTTTGCGCGGCGTTCTTTGCTTCTTTTTTACAAAACCATGGAGTGCCAAAACACGTTTTTCTCTGGTATGATGTAAAGTATTCTTATATTATCCTTGCCTAAAGTTCTGATTTCCCACAAGGGAGTACCGGCAAGTTTTTTAAGATGTTGAATGCTTAATCATTGAGAAAGAAAGGTTTCTACCGGTATTCTCGCCATTCGCGCACGCCCAGCTGATCTTGAGTTGGATATTTTTTGAGAGCGCGAACCATCACTTTTACCACCTTTGTGTTGGTCAAGAGCGGGACGTTGGAGTCCACCGCTTCTCTCCGCATCATATACGCGGATTTTGACTTGGGGTTTTGGTTCTCGCGAGGGATCGAAACGAGAAAATCAATCTTTTTCTTTTTCATATAGGTGCGTACATTAGGTTCCTTGGATTCCTGAATCTTATGTAGCATTTGCATAGGAATCTTGCGCTTTGCGAAAAATTTCGCAGTATGCTCGGTGCCGAAAAGCGCGTACCCCATTTCATGAAGCGTTTTCACAGAGTCCAACAGTTCGTATTTTTGCTTGTCGCCTCCGATGCTTACCAGAATGCCTTTTTGGGGAGGGTCCACACCAACTGAAATCGCGGCTTTGAGAAATGCCTCTTCCAAGTCTACGCCCAAGCATCCAACTTCTCCAGTTGAAGCCATATCAACGCTTGGCAAAGGGTCTGCTCCCTTCAAGCGGGAGTAAGAAAATTGCGGGGCTTTTACGCCCACATACAAGCGTTGCTCTGTTTTTTCGGCAGGAGAAAGTTTCTCGCCGAGAATCGCTTTGGTGGCCTGCGCGGCAAGATTAATGTGATGCACTTTTGAAACAAAAGGGAAACTTCGACTGCTTCGCACGTTGCATTCTATGACGCTTACAATTTGGTCTTTTGCCAAAAACTGGATGTTGAAGGGACCGGTGATTTCCAACGCTTTTGCTATTTTTTTTGCGATTGCTTCAATCTCCCGCAAAGTCTGGCCATACACGCGCTGGGAAGGCGTAACAATAAAAGAGTCGCCCGAATGCGTGCCCGCGAGTTCAATGTGCTCTGAAACAATGGCAGATATAATTTCGCCCTGCTGGGCCACCGCGTCCAGCTCAATTTCTTTTGCATTGGTGAAAAATTTGCTGATGACCACCGGATATTCTGGAGACACGCGGGCGGCGCGCTCCAAATACTTTTGAAGCTCTGTCTCCTCAAACACCACGACCATAGCTTCTCCGCTCAACACATAACTTGGGCGAATGAGCACGGGATAGGCAACTTCGCCCGCAAACCATTTGGCCTCTTTGATTGTTTGAAGTTCTCTCCAGCGCGGCTGGGCAATGCCGAGCTCATCTAAAAGTTTGGAAAACTTGGCTCTATTTTCGGCACGGTCAATGCTTTCAGGATTGGTGCCGAGAATTTTCAGGTGCTGGTTGTGACATTTAAACGCAATCGTGTTTGCGATCTGCCCGCCCATAGACACAATCATTCCTTCGGGTTGCTCAAACTCATAGATATCCATTACGCGCTCCAAAGAAAGCTCGTCGAAATACAGGCGATCGCATTCGTCAAAATCGGTACTCACGGTTTCAGGGTTGTAATTGATAAGGATAGTTTCGTATCCGAGTTCTTGACTCGCTTTCACCGCGTTCATGCAGCACCAATCAAACTCCACCGAAGAACCAATGCGATATCCCCCAGATCCTAAAATGAGCACAGATTTTTTGCTTGCTTTCTCAATATCGTGCTTCGTGGCGTTATAGGTGGTATACAAATAATTGGTGGTTGCTGGCCATTCTGCAGCCATAGTGTCTATTTGTTTTATAAAGGGCACTATATTCCATTTTTTTCGCAACGAACGCACAGCCAACTCTTCTTTGCCAATGATGTTTCCAACTTGCCAGTCAGAAAATCCCGCTTGTTTTGCTTGCAGCAGAAGTTCCCTGGAGAGCTTTTCTTGTTTTATATCCTTTGCTATATTCACCACGTTGCTTATTTTCTGGAGAAACCATTTGTCGATTTTTAATAGAGCGCTCAATTGGTCAATGCTCCAGCCTTGTTCGATGGCTCGTGCCGCGGCAAGAATACGTTTTTCATGTGGAGTTTCAAGATATTGTTTGATATCCCCAGAAAAATTATTGTCGAGCACTAAACCGTGCAACCCTTTTTCCAACATGCGTATTGCTTTTTGAAGCGATTCTTCGAAGGTACGGCCAATTGCCATCACCTCCCCCACCGATTTCATTTCAGGCCCGATTTCCTGTTTCACGTTTTTAAATTTTTGCAAATCCCAGCGAGGAATTTTGGTTACCACATAGTCTAATGCCGGCTCGAAAAATGCAGAGGTTTTTTTTGTAACTCGGTTTTGAAGTTCCGGCAATGCGTATCCCAAACCGAGCTTTGCCGCAATAAACGCTATGGGGTATCCGGTTGCTTTGCTTGCCAACGCAGAACTCCGCGAAAGTCGCGCGTTTACTTCGATCACTCGATATTCAAAAGATTTAGGAGAAAGCGCAAGCTGCACATTGCACTCCCCTACAATCTTCAAAGACTGCACAACCTTTTGGCATATTTCACGCAAAAAGTGATACTCTTTGTTGTCCAGTGTTTGCGACGGAGCTACCACAATGCTTTCGCCCGTGTGAATTCCCATAGCATCTATGTTTTCCATATTACAAATGGCAATGCAATTGCCTTGAGAATCGCGCATCATTTCGTACTCGATTTCTTTCCAGCCCTCCAAGTATTCTTCGATTAAAACAGCTTTGGTGTGTTGAAATGCCTGGATTAATAAATATTTTAAATCTTCTGCGTTTCGCGCAACGCCGCTTCCCTCGCCACCTAAGGCAAATCCCAACCGCATAAACACCGGGTATCCTATGCGTTGCGCAAGCCGCATTCCTTGAGCTAGACTATGAACTGTTTTGCCGCGCGGAGCAGCAACACCAATAGACTTTAATTTCCTACGAAAAAGTTCTCTGTCTTCCGTATCTTCAATAGACTGAATTTGCGTGCCGAGCACTCGTATGTGAAAACGAGAAAGAATTTTTTGTTTTGCCAATTCCAGCCCGCAGTTCAAAGCAGTCTGGCCGCCAAAAGAAAGCGCGATAGAATCTGGTCTTTCGCGTTCGATAACCCGAATCACAAAATAAGGAGTGATTGGCAAAAAATATATTTTGTCTGCCAATCCTTCGTCGGTTTGCACGGTTGCAATGTTTGGATTAATCAAAACAGTTTCAATTCTCTCCTCTTTCAAGGATTTGAGAGCTTGAGATCCGGAATAGTCAAATTCTCCGGCTTGGCCAATTTTGAGAGCGCCTGAACCCAAAACTAATGTTTTTTTGATTTTGTTTTTTTGCATACGTCAAGAAATAAATCAAATAAAAAATTGGTGTCGGTAGGTCCTGGTGAAGCTTCGGGATGAAACTGCACTGCAAAAAAAGGCTTTGTGGAGTGCTTGATTCCTTCCACGGTGTTATCGTTTACATTGCGCAACCAAACTTTCCAATCTGGAGGAAGCGTTTCTTCTCTCACTGCAAAACCGTGGTTTTGAGAAGTAACATAACATCGCTTGGTTTCCGCATCTTGGCAAGGTTGGTTCTGGGAACGATGGCCATACGGAAGCTTTGCAGTATCTGCGCCAGCTGCGAGCGCGAGCAATTGAATCCCCAAGCAAACGCCAAATATGGGCTTGGGAGACTTTTCGTCAATCAGTCTTTTTAAGGTAGCGATAGGTTTTTTTGCTTGTTTGGGATCTCCCGGGCCATTTGACACAATCACGCCGTCAAAAGAATAGCGAGAAATATCCGCGTTGTAAGGAACGCGGGTCACACGAACTTTGCGCGCCGTCAGAGAACGTACAATCCCCTCTTTGGCGCCGCAATCAATCAAAAGAATATGAAAATCGCCTTTTCCATACGAAATGCTTTCCTTACAAGAAACAGCGCCTACTACATCTTGGGTATTTGGATCATACCATTCGCTGTTTTGCTTGCCTGTTACAATTTTTGCAAGCATTGTACCCTTCTCTCGCAACTTCTGCGTAATAGCTCTGGTATCCACTCCTGTAATACCCGGAATGGCCTGTTGCTTCATCCAAGCTTCCAAACTTTGAGTCGCCTGCCAGTGATTGTATGCTTCAGAATAATCTGCAACCACAATTCCTTTTGTTTGAATGCGGCCCGATTCAAAATGCAAAAAAAATCCCTCCTTGCTTTTTGTTTGGGGAGGGATGCCGTAGTTTCCCAAAAGTGGATAGGTAAACACAAGAATCTGGCCAAAGTAAGAGGGGTCGGTCATAGCTTCTGGATATCCAACCATTCCGGTTTGGAACACTGCTTCTCCTGCAACTGACTTGGAAAAGCCGAATAAAAATCCTTCAAAGAAGGATCCATCCTGAAACACAAGTTTTGCTTTCGGCCTTTTCATAAAAAGCGCGCCCAAATTTCTCTATTGTACCCGCGCCAACCACTTCCTGTCAACATCATGCATCACTTGGGGCGATGTTATCCGAGAAGGATTTGCAAAAGAGCCATACGGATATATAAACCGTTTTGGGCTTGGCGAAAATAGGCGGCGCGAGGATCTGAATCTACACTTGAAGCAATTTCATCTACCCGCGGCAAAGGATGAAGAATTAAGCTGTTGCTTGAAAGCTGGTGTAACGCATTTTTATCTAAAATATAAGCGGATTTGAGTTTTTCATCTTCTCCTTCCGAAGCGAAACGTTCTTTTTGAATGCGCGTCATATACACTACGTCTGCTTTTTTGAGCGCCCCAAAAAAATCTTCGGTTTCCTCAAACGAAACTTCGCGATTTTCAAGATATTGCTTATACTCTTGCGGCATTTGAAGTTGCAAGGGCGAAACTAGCATAATATGGATATTACGCCACAACGAAAGAAGCTGCACCAAAGAATGCGCAGTTCTGCCGTACAAAAGATCTCCCACCAAGGCAATTTGCAACCCATCAACTTTGCCGAGCTCCTTTTGAATCGTATATACATCAAGCAAGGCTTGCGTGGGATGTTCTCCTGAGCCGTCTCCTGCGTTAATAATCGGTACTGTAGAAACTTGCGCTGCGCGCTGGCTTGAGCCCCTTTCGGGATGGCGCAAAACAATACAGTCTGCATAACCTGATACGATGCGTATGGTATCTTCCAAGGTTTCACCTTTTTTTGCAGAAGAAAAATCCGCCGCGTTTTCCGCGCTTATAATTTGGCCGCCCAATCGCAGCATTGCAGATTCAAAAGAAAATCGGGTGCGCGTGCTCGGCTCAAAAAATAAAGAAGCTAAAATTTTGCCCCGTCCGCAACGCCTCACAAGCTGGGCTTGCGTGACGGGCGGGCCTGCTTGAAACTTTTCCGCAACTCCAAAAAGCTCATCCACGAATGATCGCTCTGCTATCTGCTGCACACTTACAAAGTGGTTAAGTTTTTGCATACAATAGTTCCCCTTTATGAATAGTATATTGCACAGAGCCAGGAAAAGCCACTCCCTCGAAAGGAGACCATTTGCACTTTGTTTTTAAATCTTTTGCAGAAACAATAGTTGGATTTTTTGGATCAATAATCGTAAATGATGCCGCATACCCTTCTTCGATTTTCCCGTATTGGAATTGAGTCGTGGCAAACTGATTCACAAACTTTCCAGGATTATACGCGCATATCCTTGCGATATCTTCCGGTTGGAATCCTTGTTCTCCCATAAGCCATGTTGTGAAAGCGCCATAGGTATCCAAATGCGGCATTCCAGAAATTTCCCTCGCTTTTTCTTCTTTGGTATGAGGCGCGTGGTCTGAAGCCAAACAATCGATGGCGCCGTCGCCAAGCGCCTTGAGAAGCGCTTTTCGGTCTTGGGCGGTTCGAATCGGTGGATTCACCTGAAGCCATTTTCGATTTTCTTCCTCAATCATAGATTCATCAAAATACAAATGATGCGGTGTAACCTCACAAGTAATTTGCACTCCGTTTTCTTTTGTTTTTCTAATTCTTTCAATTCCTTTTGTTGTTGAGCAGTGGCAAATGTTCCCTTGCAGTTCGCATTTCTCAATCAGAGAAATTGCAAATTCAATGGCGTTTATTTCAGCTTCGGGCGGACGTTCTTCTCTGCCAAGCATTTCCGGATTTTCGCAGTGAAAAGAAACAGAGCAGCTGCGATAGTGCTTCAAAGTTTGCTCTAATTGTGTGAAGTTTTCAAAAAACAAATCCCCTACTGATGGCGCCATAAATACTTTGTAAGGAACAGGGAAAGACAAAGGTTTTGTGCCAGGCCCAATAGCTGCGTACAAAAGAAAATCTATGGGTTTGCCTGCGGCAAGTTTTTTCTTTGCAAGATATGTTTGGTCGTCTATCGGAGGTATTGGATTATTGGGCATATCAACTGCGCATACCACACCTCCATGGAGCGCAGCTTGAGAGGCACTATCGAAATCTTCTTTATATATTTGCTGCCCACTTACATCTTCTCTTGCGTGTACATGCATATCAACAAATCCAGGGAAAATGATTCCCCTCTCCACAATAAGGTCAGCCTCACCTAATGGTTCTGTGATTTTTTTGATAAGACCAGTTTTATTGTCGATTTGAACACGACCATAAAAACTTTTGTCGAAATTTACAAAATTGCCTTCAATAGTATGTATAATTTTCAAGTTATTTTTTGCCGACTGCATCTGTTAGAGAAGCGAAACCGTCGCGCTGCAAATATTTCACAAGACCTTGTTTTATGCGCGCGATGACCCTAGGACCTTCATAGATAAAACCCGTATAGATTTGGATAAGTGACGCTCCCGCTCGAATTTTTTCATACGCATCCTCTGCAGAAAAAATTCCACCTACGCCAATGATGGGAATGTACCCTTTGGACTGATCGTAGATATAACGTATAACTTTAGTGGAACTTTTTGCCAAAGGTCTTCCGCTTAGTCCTCCTTCGCCAATATCCGCACGACTCTGTTTTACAGTGTTTGTTGCAATAATACCAGTATATGTTCTTTCTGTAACCGCTTGCATGATACCATCAAGTTGCAAAGCTGAAAGCTCTGGCGCAATTTTAACAAAAACAGGAATTGCGCCCTGCAACCTGCCAAGCAATTCCTGCAGAAAGGCTTTTTTTTGCAAGTCGCGCAAACCGGGCGTATTGGGAGAGCTTACGTTTATGACAATATAATCTGCGAGAGGAGCCAATTTTTCAAAGCATTCGCAATAATCATCGAGTGATTTGTCTAAGGGAGTTTCTTTGTTTTTGCCAATGTTCGCTCCTACCGGAACACGAGATTTTCGTTTCCTTAGTCGCGCAGCCAGTGTTTGTACGCCTTCATTGTTAAACCCCATGCGATTGAACAAACCTTTCTCGCTGGGTAAGTGAAATAACCGCGGTTTGGGATTTCCTACCTGCGCTCGAGGCGTAACCGTGCCCACTTCAATAAATCCAAAACCAAACGAAGCCAAAAAGTCAATGCATCTGCCACTTTTATCATACCCTGCAGCTAATCCCACAGGGTTTGCGAAATCAATCCCAAGTACGTTGGTGTGAAGTGCGGGATGTTCAAAGTCAAGGAGCTTTGAGACTAAACTGTAGACAAAAGGCCGGGAAAAGAGCTGCATACTGTTCATTACCGCATCATGAACCGACTCTGCATTAAAGCTGAACAAAACAGGGCGTATCAGTTTGTACATATTTTGTTATAATACAGCAATATGTTTGTAATTCCAACCACGAGCGCAGAACATCTCGCAGCCAAGCTTCAAGCAAAAGATATCAAAGTTATCTATCCAGGACTCAACAAAGACCGCAAACGTTTATTTCCAGATGGTGAGCTGTACATGAGAATTCCGCGACCCAGGCTGCTGACCAATCGACCGGGAACAATTTTGCACGCAGGCGCTCCCCTGCCAAACGAAGGCCTCATAGAATTGGAACTCATCCTTCAAATACTCAAAGAAGTAAAAGCGAAGCCCGTGGAAGTTTTCTTTGCGTATTTTCCTTACGGCATGCAGGACAGTGCTTTTTCCAAAGGTGAGACCAATATAGCAAAGGCGCTTTTGGAGAAATTTACCTCTTATTATCATGTCAGGAAAGTTTCCATCATTGACGCGCATTTTGCCGGAAAAGCATGGACTGCCAAATATCCGTTGCATCTTCTTTCTGCAGTGCCTCTTTTGCTAAAAGCTGCGAAAGAAGACTGGGGCGATAATCTTCTTTTTCTTTCGCCCGACAAGGGCGGCAAACGCCGAACTGCCTTTGACGGCATTGCTAAGAAGCGAAAAAATTCCTATGTGGTGGAAATGCGGAGCAGCAAGACCATGCAAGAAAAAATAAAAAACCGCCCCATTGCGGTGGTGGATGATTTAGTGGAAACCGGTGGCACGCTTGACCGATTTTACGACGAGTGCAGAAGAATCGGCGCCAAGGAAATCATAGCTTTAATCACGCACGGCGTTCTCCCCCAAGGTATTTCGCGCGTAAAAGCGAAGTACCAAAAACTCTACCTTACCAATACCATCAACCGCAAAGAAGCAAACGT
>CAYJRT010000008.1:0-10449 GCA_964372895.1 uncultured Candidatus Saccharibacteria bacterium | reverse complement strand
TACAGGAATTCATCAAACTGTGTAAAGTTGAACTCAACGGCGACATCCGCTTTCTCACAATAGAACAGATTGATAGTAACCGTGACCTTCTCCGACACTTTGAATTAAAATAGTTGTCTTACAAAACTCACGATCGTAAGCTTAGTTAGACAAGTATTTCTGTATCAGTTCTCTCTTGATCACTCAAATGCTTGAGATTCCTAATCCATAATGGGAGAAAAAGAAGGTTTAATCATATCCTGTTATCATTAACGTTACCCAAAGTGTAGTTAAGCAGGATACCATTCTTTGCTCACGAAAGGGTACTTCTCCAATTTCTTCCGAAAAATCTGTTCGACTTCTTGGAGTTTTTCCTGTGTTTTCGCCTCGAATCGTAGAACGAGAGCAGGAAGATTGGAGGATGCCCGCACAAGCCCCCAGGCGTCTTCCCCAAAATATACTCTTGCTCCACTCACATCAACCACCTCATGTTCTTTCTTGAATTCTTTTGTTAGGTCTTCCACGACTTGATATTTTTTTGCATCGGGGCACTCTGCATGTAACGCCGGGCTCGAAACATAATAAGGAGTTTCTGCAACAAGTTCTGACACGCTTTTATTTTTGCTTGAAAAATATTCCAAAAGTTTCAAGGCGGCAAACATTGCGTCATCGAACCCATAATAATCTTCCGCAAAAAAAATGTGGCCCGACATCTCTCCGCCCAGCGCCGCTTTTTCCTGTTCCACCTTCTCTTTAATGTATGAATGTCCTGTTTTCCACATGATAGGAACTCCCCCATGGGCCTTAATATCTTGTGGAAGCGCCTCTGAAACCTTTACATCGAATACAATTTTCGCCCCTGGATTTTTTTCCAGAACAAGCCTCGCAAGAAGGATAAGATACCGGTCAGGCCAAACATTTTGTCCTTTTTCGTCGACTAAACCCAAGCGATCCCCATCACCGTCAAACGCAAACCCAACATCCGCCTTATTCTCGATAACAACCTTTCCCGTATCTTCCATCATCTCAACTTCTGCCGGATTTGGCGTATAATGCGGGTATGTAGGATCGGGGTCGGTATAGTGCTCAAACACCTTGCATCCAGCTTTTCTCAAAAATTGGGGCGCAAAAAGTCCTGCTGTTCCATTTCCCGTATTGATCACTACCTTAAAGGGTTTAATGCCCTCCACGCGAGAAAGAAGATCCGTTTGATAGGATTCAAAAATATCTGCTTTTTTGAGAATCTTTCCCTTTCCGTTTCGAAAATCCTCCTTGAGAATATAACCATAGATTGTGAGGAGATCCTCTCGATTTACTGTTAAAGAGTAGCCACGTGCGAGCTTCAAACCATTCCATCCAACGGGATTGTGGCTTGCGGTTACCATTATCCCTCCTTTCGTTTGAAAATGATACTGCGCCCAATACAACATTGGCGTAGTGCAAATTCCAATTTGAATAATTTCACAACCTGTTGCCAAGAGACCTTGAATCACTGCCTCACAAAACGACTCTGAAGTGCCACGATTGTCATGGCCTACAACCACTTCTTTCACTCCTCTCTCTTGCAAAAAGGTTCCGTACCCCTTTCCTATAAGTTCCATGGAAGTAACGTTGAGCTCTTCTGCGCTTTCTCGGCCTCGAATGTCATATTCACGGAACATTGTCTCCTCGAGTCTTGCCATAATGCGCTATTGTAGCACAGCCTTGACCATATGAGAATCTTTTGGTAACCTAATACCAGTATGAGAAACTATGATTTGAGCCTTATTTTTTCTCCTTTGCTTTCTGATGATGAGGCAAACGACTTATTTCAACAATTTGTTTCATTTATTCAGGAGCAGGGCGGGATTCTAGAGGATCAGCGCATGCTTGGGAAAAGACCTCTTTTGACACCCATTCGACATTCCAAAGAAGGACATCTCGCGCTCGTTACTTTTGCTCTTCACGAAGAGAAACTTTCTGCCTTAGAAAAAAGATGCAGAGAAACCTCGCAGATTTTAAGGTTTTTCCTCATGAAACAGGTTAAAAGGGCGCAAAAGAAAGTTCGAGTTGCTTTACCATCTGAAACCCCGCTTGCAACGCCCGCAGTAACGCCGCAAAAAGAGGAGAAAATTGATATGAAAGATATTGATGAGAAACTTGAACAGATTTTTAAAGAATCTCCATAATTTCTAGCAGGATGAATTTCAACAAAGTTGTCATTATTGGAAATGTGGTAGCAGACCCTGAAACAAGAACAACTCCTTCGGGCCAACAGGTATGTTCTTTGAGAGTGGCCACAAATCGTATCTGGACAGACAAAGCAGGAGCAAAACAGCAAAAAACAGAGTTTCACAGCGTGGTACTTTGGAGAAGACTCGCAGAAATCGCTTCTCAATATTTAAGAAAAGGCGGTCTTGTGCTTATTGAAGGAAGGCTGGAAACTCGAAGCTGGAATGACCAGTCAGGCAATAAACGCTATCGCACCGAAATCGTAGCAGAAAGCATGCAACTGGGGCCAAGAGGTTCTGGCCAGCAAGGAACAGGAAACGAACAAAAGCCTGTTCAGAAAGATGAACAACCAGAAACAAAAGAAGAAATTCCCATTATAGAGGAAGATCAAGAGATCGATGTAAAAAATATTCCATTTTGATAAATAATGAGTAGCCCTCCTTCGCCGGAGGCTACGGAAGGGCATCCTTCGTTTGATGGCTTGCCATCCGTAGTTTTCGAGCGACGCGAGAAAACGAAGGATGGAATGTTATTTCTGCAAAAAAAATATAAGGGAGATTGACTTTCGTGACACGCTTTTGCTACGGCGTTTTATTTCTGGTTTGGGAAAAATTCGAAAGCGCACCAAAACCGGATTGTGCGCCACTCACCAGAGAAAAATTGCCCATTCGATAAAGCGTGCACGCCACTTAGGTCTTTTGTCTGCTGTGGGCAAGTAATGCCTCTCTTATCTTTTTTGCCAAATCAGGATTTTCTTTAAGAAAAGCCTTTGAAGCATCCATGCCCTGACCCATTTTTTTGGTCTCAAACTGAAGCCAACTTCCGGCTTTCGTTACCAGTCCTTCTCGAATCCCTGCATTCAGTAAATCTGCTTCATAAGAGATCCCCTCATTGTAGTAAATATCGAACTCTGTGGTGCGAAACGGAGCTGCCACTTTATTCTTTACAATTTTTGCGCGAATCCTCGATCCCGTGATTTCCTCTTCATGCTTAATTTGCGCTGCTCTTCTCAATTCAATACGAACAGAAGAATAAAACTTCAGAGCAAGCCCTCCTGGTGTGGTTTCGGGGTTTCCAAAGATTACTCCCACCTTCATTCGGATTTGATTCAAAAAAATAACTGAAGTTTTCGTTTTTGCCACCAATCCGGAAAGTTTCCGCAGGGCCGCGGACATAAGCCTTGCCTGAAGACCAATTTGAAATTCTCCTATTTCTCCTGCAATTTCGGCTTTGGGAGTAAGAGCAGCTACGGAATCAATCACCAACACATCAATTTCTCCAGACCGTATTAACGTCTCCACAATCTGCAGAGCCTGCTCTCCAGAATCGGGTTGGGAAATGAGCAAATCTTCCACTTTCACCCCAATACGCTTGGCGTAATCAGGGTCCAAGGCGTGTTCTGCGTCGATAAAAGCACCAACGCCGCCCTTTTTTTGTGCTTCGGCTATAATATGAAGCGCCAAACTTGTTTTTCCTGAAGATTCAGGCCCATAGATTTCAATAACGCGCCCGCGGGGAACCCCTCCAACTCCCAACGCTATATCCACCGAAATAGATCCCGTGGGAATTACATCTACGTCTACATGCCTTGCCTCCGAGAGCTTCATAATCGCTCCTTCCCCAAAACGCTGCTTAATTTCATCGAGCGCTTCTTTGAGATCCACGGCTTCTTTTTTGGGCTCTTTCTTTTTTGCCATATCTTTAGAAATTAGAAATTTATCGTGGGTTTATCCAGTCGGGTTGTTCTCCCTCCTCTGCCCGGCCTCGGGCAGCAAAAACTTCCCGCGGTCTGGCTCCGTCTGCCGGCCCCACAACCCCTCTTTCTTCCAAAATATCGAGCAATCGAGCCGCTCTTGCATATCCTATCCTTAATCTGCGCTGGAGTAAAGAAGCAGACGCCTTGTCTGATTCCACCACTTGCCGTTTCGCCTCCTCATACAAAGGATCATCGTCTGCATCAGATACGTCGCCTTCCAACCCTTCCAAAGCTCTTTGCGCCACATCGTTTTGGTCCATTTGTTCTCTTGGAGTGTCTTCGGTTTCTTTGTTTATCCACTCCACAATTCTTTTCACTTCTTTCTCTGAGACATACGCTCCTTGCAGTCTTTTAGGCTTGGTAGATTCTGAAGTTACGAAAAGCATATCTCCCTGGCCAAGAAGTTTTTCTGCTCCTGCTGCATCCAAAATAGTCCGAGAATCAATTTGTGACGCAACTTGAAACGCAACACGACAAGTAATATTTGCTTTGATCAGCCCGGTAATCACCTCCACCGATGGCCTCTGCGTGGCAAGCACCAAATGAATTCCTACCGCACGCGCCATCTGCGCCAAACGAACAATCCTTCCTTCCAATTCCTTTCCGCGCGCTGCCATCAAATCAGCGAGTTCATCAATAACCGTTACAATATAAGGAATTTCCTCCATACCTTCTTTATTCTCCTCCTTACGTTCCGCGTACAATGCATGATATCCTTTCAAGTCGCGCACGCGCGCTTCTGAAAATACGGCAAATCGTCGCTCCATTTCGGAAATAAGCCATTTTAAGGCATTGAGCGTACGTTGGGTATCGAAAATTACTGGCGTGAGCAAATGCGGAAGCTCATTATACACTGGAAATTCAACGCGCTTGGGATCAATTAAAATAAAACGGAGTTTTGCAGGAGAATTTCGATACAGCAAACCCATAATGATATTTGTAAGCCCAATGGTTTTCCCAGAACCGGTTGCGCCTGCAACCAAAATGTGGGGCATTTTGCTTAAATCAGCGTACACAGGACTGCCAGAAACGTCTTTGCCCAAAGCAACGAGCAACACGGCTTGAGATTCTTGATATTCTTTTTGTTCCAAAAGATTTCGCAGTCTCACAATTGCGCGTATTTTGTTTGGAATTTCAACTCCCACAAGAGCCCGGCCCGGAATGGGAGCTTCAATACGCAAAGGATGCGCAGCCAACGCTAAAGCTAAATCATTTTGTAAGGCAGTAATTCGCGACAATTTAATTCCTTCTGCGGGTTTAAATGCATATTGAGTAACAGCAGGACCGATATTTACTTCGGAAATTTCCACCGGAATATCAAAATTCTGTAAAGTTTTTTTAATAATCGCCGAGTAGGTTTTAATATCGCCCGCATTAGGTAAACCTTGCTCTTTATCCAAAAGCTCAAGCGGCGGAGCTTTATAATTTCCCAGTGGAACAAAAGCTAATCCTCTCCTTTTTCCCTTTGCCTTTTTCTTTCCTTCATCAGATCCTGCCGAATCTGTCGCAGCGCTTTCTTCACCCATCGTATTCTGCACTTTAGGTTCAGGTTCCACTTGGGAAACCTCAAATTTCGGTTCAAAAATCTTCTTTACTTTTTCTTTCGCCACCTCGCCAAACGAAGGACTCTCTGCTTTCTCATGAGGCAACAATTGCCAAAGAATTACTGCTCCGGTAGCAATGAGCGCACCAAAAATAATTTCTCCTACCCAAAAACCAAACGCGCCAAACGCCGGAAGAGACGCCAAAGAACCAACCCATCCTCCCATAAAAAGAATATCTTGCCCGCGTGCTCTGGCAAAAGTAGCCAAAATGCCACTCGTGCTTAAGGTAAGCAAAAAGAATCCCAAAAAAGGAAGAAAAGCACTGTATTTTTGCATCTTCCAAAGAACCAAACCTGTGAAAACAAAAAAAATAGGGAGTGCGAATACGGTTCTTCCTATAAGGAATTTTGTACTCTCAAAAAGTAAGTTGCCAGCGGCTCCCGCCTTTTCAAAAAAGGCAAACGCAAAAATAAATGCCAAGACAAACATCCCAATACTCAATGTCATGCGCCTTACCTGCCCTGGAATTTCCAGGTGAATAGAGGGAATAAGATGGAGTCCGTTTTTTCCTTTCCTCTTTGCCACAATATCCCTATTATACAAGCTACTCCATGTTCATTCAACCTAGGTAATCCCCCACCCTCCAAAATACCAAACTGCATGACCATAACTTACGCGATCGCTTGGGTTATTGACATTATAATGGAGCGCTAGCATAATAGACTTAAGGTATTACGCATATGAGACCGTACGGAGAAATTACCAAGCAAATTCTTCTTCTCGTTGGACTCGCTGGTGTCATAGTAGTTGTTGCAGCTGCTCCCGGGGTAGTGCTTGCTGCAAAACTTTTTGAAGAGGATAGACGACGATTTTTCAAAAAGTCAGAAAAGCAAAGGGTCGCGCGAACGGTTCGACGACTTCGAGAACGTCGTCTTCTGACGGTAAAAAGACACAACGGAGAGTTTATGTTCGAGCTTACGAATGAGGGAAAGAAAGTATTCGGTGAGATTCAACACAAAGAAAGTCAACTTACAAAATTGCAAATTCCAAAACCACCCCATTGGGACAACAAATGGAGAATCGTACTTTTCGACATTCCGGATCAATCACATAAACGGGCGCGCGATATGCTGCGCGCGAAACTCAAAGAGTGGGAATTCTACCCTTTACAGAAAAGCGCCTGGGTATGTCCGTGGCCGTGCGAAAACGAAATTCAACTTGCAGCAGAACTTTATAAGATACTGCGTTACGTCAACGTAGTTGTTGCTGAGAAAATCTCTGATGACATACTTCTCCGAAAACACTTTGCTCTATAAAATGATGAGGTGACCATAACTCGCGCGATCGCGTGAGTTAATGACAAATTATTTGGTGGGAGTTTCCTCTTTTATTTCTCGGATGCAATTTGTTTTTTAAATTCGGTGCCAGCTGGAATGAGTTTCCCTATAATTACGTTTTCTTTCAAACCGCGGAGTCTGTCTTCTCGCCCCTCCAAAGCCGCCTGAATAAGCACCCTCGAAGTTTCCTGGAAGGAAGCTGCAGACAGAAAACTTTCCGTGGTGAGAGCTATTTTTGAAATTCCGAGCAGCAAATCAGAAGCCGCGGGAACGGTCTTCCCTGCTTTTTCCACGCGATCCTTTTCTTCTGCAAAACTTCCCCGATCCACTATTTCGCCTTCAGAAAACTTGCCGTCTCCTTTGTCTTTTATGCGCACGCGAGAAAACATCTGGCGCGTAATCACTTCAATATGCTTGTCGTGAATGCTTGCTCCTTGAGAGGTGTATATGCGCTGTACTTCCTTTGCAATATAGCTTTGGGTTTCTTCTTTTCCGGTATTCCTAAATAGTTCATCCAGATCCAGGTTTCCCTCGCACAACTGCTGCCCTTTTGCTACCTGTGTTCCCTGTTGCACCCACAAGGCGCGTTTTTGTGGAATTTCGTATTCCACGAGTTCTTGCTTTGCTTCTTTTTCTGTTGGTCGAATTTTTAAAATTCCGTCTGGCGTGACTTCCTCCACAATTCCTTCCACTTGGGAAATTACTGCCTTTCCTCCAGGAACGCGTCCTTCAAAAATTTCCTCCACGCGGGGAAGACCTTGCGTAATATCCCCTCCCGAAGCCACGCCACCCGTGTGGAACGTACGCATGGTAAGCTGAGTACCTGGCTCGCCAATGGATTGGGCAGCCACTATGCCTACTGCAGAACCCAATTCCACCAGCGCACCCGAACCCAAGTCCCAGCCATAGCACTTTTGACACAATCCCCGCACCGTTTTGCACGAAAGAGGAGAACGCACACGAATTTTCTGAATTGTGTTATCTTCGCTAATCTTTTGCGCAAGCGGCCAATCAATAAGAGATCCTTTCTTCACGTAATTTCCAAGAGATTCTGCGGCGACTCTTCCTCCAATTTTGAGAGCAAGATTCTGCCCCAAGTCTTCTGCATCTTTCTTTGCGATGAGAATTCCTTTCGTATCTCTGCAGTCTGACTCCACAATAAGCACATCGTGCGCAACATCGATTAAACGACGTGTTAAGTATCCTGCAGTTGATGTTCTCAAGGCGGTGTCCGCGGTTCCTTTCCTTGCTCCGTGCGTGGAAATAAAGTATTCGAGCACTCCAAATCCTTCCTTGAAAGAATCTCGCACCGGAAGCTCAATGATGCGCCCTGCAGGATTAATAACCAATCCTTTCATACCAGACATTTGCACGGGTTGAGACCACGAACCTCGAGAACCAGAGTCAATAATCGAAAACACCGATCTTCCTTCGGGAATCATGAGATTCTGGGGTACTAATTTTTCGATAGTAGATTTGACGCGCTGCCATATCTCAATCACTTTTGCCGATCGCTCCTCTTTTGAAAGCAAGCCGTTGCGCCAGTGCGCGTCAATCTGCTCAATTTCTTTTTCTGCTTCTGCAAGCAGTTGTTCTTTTTCTGGCGGTACAATAAGGTCGTTCATGCCCCATGTTGTAGCAGACTTGGTGGCGTATTCAAAACCCAACTCTTTAATTCGGTCGAGAATTTCCTCAACTTCTTCCTGACGATATCGTCTTACAATATCTCCAATAATGGCGCCGAGTTTTTTGGATGTCATCTGGTCATTCACCAGCGGATAATCTTCCGGAAGAGATTCTTGGAATATCACTCTTCCTGGAGTGGTCTCATGAAGTTTTCCATCCAGCAAAATACTCACCATTTCCCGAAGTCCTACTGCGCCTTGCTCATAGGCAAGCAATGCTTCTGCTCTGGAAGAGAATTTTTTTTGAGGTTTCTCTTTGCCCTCTTCAAGTCCTGTAAGATAATAACATCCAAGCACCATATCCTGCCGGGGGCTTACAATGGGGTTTCCGGTTGCTGGCTTTAACAGATTGGTTGTAGAAAGCATGAGTTTTTTGGCTTCCTCTTGCGCCTCTTGAGAAAGAGGCACGTGCACTGCCATTTGGTCTCCATCGAAGTCTGCGTTAAACGATTCGCATACCAAAGGATGCAGTTGAATTGCTTCGCCTTCCACAAGCACAGGATAAAAAGCCTGAATACCCAAACGGTGAAGGGTAGGCGCCCGGTTCAACAATACGAGCTTATCTTTTGCAACTTCTTCAAGAATTTCCCAAACTTCGTCGGTCTCCTGTTCAATTAAACGCGAAGCTCCTCGCACATTATATGCGAGCTCGCGCTCCAATATCCGGTGGATAACAAAAGGCTTGAACAATTCCAAAGCCATAAGCTTTGGCAGCCCGCACTGATGCAGCTTGAGAGAAGGTCCTACCACAATAACAGAACGCCCCGAGTAATCTACTCGTTTTCCGAGCAGATTTTGCCGGAATCTTCCCTGCTTTCCTTTCAACATATCAGCCAATGACTTTAACAAACGCTTGCCTCCGGTGGTCGCGGTGGTCATGGTGCCTTTGCGCATATTATTGTCCACAAGCGCATCTACTGCTTCCTGCAACATGCGCTTCTCGTTGCGTACAATGACATCAGGAGCGCCGATTTCCAAGAGATATTTCAAGCGATTGTTGCGGTTAATAACGCGGCGATACAGATCGTTTAAATCCGAAGAGGCATATCTGCCACCATCGAGCTGCACCATAGGCCGCAAATCTGGCGGCAGTATGGGAATAACCGTGAGAAACATCCATTCGGGCCGAATGCCTGCTTGTATGATTCCCCGGCAAAGCCTCAAGCGCGCTAAAACTTTTTTCCTTCCTTGAGGAGTGGCTTTCGCTAACTCCTCCTGCAACTGCTTCATAAGTTTCTTCAAATCTATGCCTCCAAATAATGAACGAAGGGTTTCAGATCCTGTGCCAGCCTCAAACACCTGCCCATATTTTAAAGCAAGAGTTTGATATTCCACTTCACCTAAGATGTGGAGGGCAGCAAGCGACTGTACTTCCTGCCTTGCCCTGTCGCGAGCTTCTTTCAGCTTGTTTTTTTCTTCACCTTCCTTGCCCTTGGATCTTTGTTTCCACTCTGCATCAATATCATCAAACACTTTTGCTCGCGCCTCTTCTTTTACGCTTGTTATAATATACGCTGCAAAATAAATTACTTTTTCTAAACTCTGGGCAGGAATATCCAAAAGCAATCCCATTCTCGAAGGGACTCCGCGCAAAAACCAAATGTGAGAACAAGGAGTGGCGAGTTTGATATGCCCCATTCGCTCTCGTCTGACCGAAGATTTGGTAACTTCCACTCCGCAGCGATCGCAAATAACTCCTTTGTAACGAATTTTCCGGTATTTGCCGCAATAACATTCGAAATCTTTTTCCGGACCAAAAATGCGCTCGTCAAACAACCCATCTTTCTCTGCTCGCTGGGTGCGATAGTTGATGGTTTCCGGTTTTGTTACTTCTCCATGAGACCACGACAGAATATCTTCAGGAGAAGCCAACTTTATTCGAATGGCTTCTAAATCAACGACTCTCATGTCTTTCTTCTTTTTTTGCTTTTATCTCA
>CAYJRT010000007.1:0-10902 GCA_964372895.1 uncultured Candidatus Saccharibacteria bacterium | reverse complement strand
TAATACCGGGGATAACGTCTTGATCTTCAAGGACTTTCGCGAAAGCCACGCCGTCATCTGTTTTTTGGCGTATGGTTTCATCAAAAAGAATTACTCCATTCAGAAACTCTCCGATTCCAGGAGTTGTGAAAAGCAATTGGCGATACTGTCTGCGCATTTCTTCGGTTTGATCCACGCCTACGGCGGCAAACCGCTTGTTTGCGGTGTTGGTACTCTCGTCTGCAGCCAATATGCCTCTTCCTTTTGCCACAAGTCGCTTTGCTATCGTTTCAAGTTGAGTATCCATTCCTTTTTTATACATCATTTATCACCGCGAGTAAAAAATACAAATAAAAACCCTCTGTAAAATAAATGCGATCGCATGTATTTTACAGACATAGTTAATACTTACTTAAGAGCTTTTTATTAGTTTAACACAACTGTGGGCTTTGAAAACATTGTTGTCTTTTATGAGAATCTGTTACAATAGGGCAATATGATTGAAGTGAAGAAGCTTGGGGTGGTGCTCGAGCCGACAAAAAATTTGTTTGAACGGGAAGCCGTTCTCAATCCGGGCATTTGGCAGGAAGGAAATACCGTGCATATGTTTTATCGCGCGCTCGATGAGGATCACTGCTCCACGATTGGTTATGCAAGGCTCGACGGCCCCATGAGCGTGGTGGAGCGCTGGAACAAACCCATGCTTTGGGGAACATACGAATACGAAATCAAAGGCATGGAAGACCCTCGCATGGTCAAAATTGGAGATACCTTCTACATGTTTTATATTGCGCACGACGGCAAGAACGCTCTCACTGCTTTTGCAACAAGCAAAGATCTCCGAACATTTACGAAACAAGGAATTATTAGCCCCCGCATGACATACCATGAGTTTGATGAATTGAACAATGAATTACAACTCAAAGACTCCTATTCATTTTTTGCTTCTTACTACGAAGAAGAAGCAGGTAAAGACGTGCTTATATGGCACAAAGACGTATTTCCTTTTCCGCGCAAAATCAATGGAAAATATGCATTAATGCACCGCATTCTGCCTGACATTCAAATCGCATTTTTCGACGATTTCAACCAACTCAAGCAAAATGAATTTTGGTGGGAGGAACTGAAAAAACTTCCCGAGCACGTACTCTTGGAAAACAAACATTGGTTTGAATCGCGAAGCATTGGAGGGGGATCCCCTCCTTTGGAAACCGAATATGGCTGGCTCATTATTTTTCACACTGTGGAATCAAGAAACCAAGGACGGGTGTACCACGCATGCGCAGCGCTTTTAGACAAAGACAATCCTTTACAAGTTATCGGGCGTCTTCACGAACCTTTGTTTTCTCCCACCGAAGCATGGGAAACGCAAGGATTTGTCTCAAACGTTGTATTTCCCACAGGAACTGCCCTCTTTGAAGACACGCTCCATATCTACTACGGCGCCGCAGACAAGCGCATTGCAGTAGCCGCGGTGAGCCTTTCAGAACTTATTGCAGAAATGAAAGACTCCACAAAAGGCCACAACAATCATGCCAACCAATAAATCCGATTTCATTCTCTATCTTTCTACCTATCCTCCCCGCGAATGTGGTATTGCTACCTTTACGAAGGATTTAGCCGAGGCTATTCAACGAAAATACAATCCGGCGCTCAAGCCCAAAGTGCTTGCTATAAACAACGACATTACCGATATTTTCGCGTATGACAAGCACGTCATCAAACAAATCACTGCGGGAAACATTGAAGACTACATCACTTTGGCCCGCGAGCTCAACGAAACGCCCGAGCTAAAACTCATCCATATCCAGCACGAATTTGGAATCTTCGGCGGCGATTGGGGCGACTATCTTATTCCTTTTTTTCAAACGATTCAGAAACCAGTTATCGTTACATTTCATACGGTGCTCCCCAAACCGAATCGGTCGCTCTTGCGCGTGGTACGCTTGATACTCCAGCACAGCAACGCAGTCATTGTAATGAATGAGTTCTCACGCCAAATCCTCACAAGAGATTACGGCGCGGCAGATCACCAAATCGCAGTAATTCCTCATGGCATTCCCTATACTGCTTCTCCAAACGGCCACGCAGAAAAACAGCGCATGGGACTTGAAGATCATATAGTCCTTTCCACTTTTGGCCTCTTAAGCCCAGGAAAGGGTGTTGAATTCGCTTTGCGCGCTCTTCCTTTGGTAATCAAACGGTTTCCAAATATTCTGTATCTTATCATCGGCGTGACTCACCCCATCGTGCGCAAGGCATCGGGCGAAACGTACCGCAACTTTCTTCGGAAAGAGATAAAGCGTCTTCGCCTCCAAGAACACGTACGGTTTTACAACAAATACCTCACCCTCGAAGAAATTATCAGTCTTTTGAAAAGCACAGATCTTTATCTCTCCCCAACTCTCGATCGCAATCAATCAGTGAGCGGTACGCTCTCTTATGCATTAGGCTGTGGCACTCCGGTTGTATGCACCGATTCTTTCTATGCAAGAAGTTTGGTTACTCCTGAAACCGGCGTTCTCCTCGAACCCAAAAATTCAAAGGCTATTACCAAAGCTCTTCTGGAACTTTGCGCAGATCCCTTACGCCTCAAGGAAATGGGCAAGACAGCATTTGCAGAAACACGCCACATGACGTGGCCAAACGTTGCGCTTGGTCACTTTAATCTCTATCAAAAATTTGTTCGGCTGTACGACGAGCAAAAAATTCCGGAACTCACCCTGCAGCATCTTCAAAAATTGACCGACGATTTCGGAGTTATACAGTTTGCAAAGCATACCGAGCCTGATTTGCACTATGGATATGCAACCGATGATAACGCTCGCGCACTTATTGTGGCAGCCATGGCTTTGGAACGAAACAAATCGGAAGCGCTTGAACTTCTCAAGCGTTACCTTGCATTTATAGCTTTTGTACAGCGATCGAGCGGGAATTTTGCAAATATTGTGAGCAGCAGACATACTATCGTACGGCAAGAGTTGAGTGAAGATACGCAAGGAAGAACATTATGGGCATTAGGCTTTCTTATGCAGCAAAACGCTCTCCCCGCGCCACTACGCAAGAAAGCAGAACAAATGTTTCGCAAAGCAATCCCCGTGATGCGACAGTTCAACTCTCCCCGCGCAATCGCCTTTGCAATTCTCGGACTATCGTTTTATGTTAAAGAAAAGTCTAATGTTCGCTTACACAAGCTTCTCTCCAAACTTGCAGACCTGCAAGTCTCAAACTATTTGGAAACCGCAGAAAAAGATTGGCTTTGGTTTGAACAAAGCCTTACGTATTCCAACAGCAAACTGCCAGAATCGCTCTTTTATGCATATCTGACAACCAAGAAAAAAATGTATCTCACCATAGCAGAAAAAAGCCTTGCCTTTTTGCTCGACATTACTTTTGAAGACGGCTACTTCTCGCCCATTGGACAAAATGGTTGGTTTTTAAGGAGTGGAAAACGTGCCTATTTTGACCAACAGCCAGAGGATACCTCTTCCATGGTGGAAACCCTAACTGCAGCCTGGCTGGCCACAGGCAAAGAACGATACCGGAAACTTGCGTTCGACACTTTTCAATGGTTCTTAGGAAAGAATCACTTAAACCAAATGGTCTACGATGAAGTAACAGGCGGCTGCTACGACGGTTTAGGCCAGCATACACTTAATTTAAACCAGGGAGCAGAATCAACTATTTCTTATCTTTTGGCGCGCCTCGCCATTGAAAAATTATGAATGCAAGCGGTCGCGAAAAAGCAATTGTGGTACTTGAACATTGCTCAAAGCAAACCGTATTTTATGCTTCAGGTCTCCCTGGTGGATACGAAGCCATATGGGCAAGAGACAGCATGATTTCCTCGCTTGGCGCTTCGCTCGCGGGAGACAAATTCCAGATCCCGTTTCGTAAGAGTTTGGAGCTGTTGAGTAAAAATCAGTCAGAACTTGGGCAGATTCCCAATGCCGTGGGCAGTTACAACATCGAAAGACAATCTGATATTACATACAATTCCATCGATTCTACGCTTTGGTATTTGATTGGACACCGTGTGTATGCAAAAGCGCATGGAGATACATCGGTCCTGGAAAAATATCAAAAGAATGTCGAGAAAGCTCTGTTGTGGCTGCGCTATCAGGATCCGAATGAAGACAAACTCATTGTTCAGCAACCCACCATGGATTGGCAGGATGCTTTCCCGCATAAATATGGGAGAGTACTCAACACTCAAGCATTGTACTACGCAGTCCTTTCTATGTACGGAGAAAAAAAGCTTGCAACTCATATTCGGCGCGTTGTAAATGGAGAAATTGAGGAATATCTTTCGTTGTACGACAAGAAACGAGGATATTATCTGCCTTGGATTTGGAAAAATCACGATGGCGACCGCGAGCAGGAAGAATGGTTTGATACATTGGGAAACCTTCTTGCCATTGTAAGCGGACTTGCAACACCAAAAATCGCGCAATCAATTCTGGATCATGTTGAGAGAAACAAAGTCAATCGTCCTTACCCTTGTCGCGCCATTGATCCTCCTTTGAAGCCTGAAGATAAAGAATGGCACTCTTACTTTGAAAAATGCGATGCAAAAACGCCGCATGAATACTCCAATGCCGGCATCTGGCCATTTATTGGCGGGTTTTATATAGCAGCACTTGTGAAAGCTGGCCGGCATGAAAAAGCAGAACAGGAATTAGGACTGCTTGCCAAAGCAAACAAACTTGGCAACGAACAAGAATGGGAGTTTCATGAATGGCTCCACGGCAAAACCGGCCAAATCGGCCATAGTTCAGCTCCTTTTCAGGCCTGGTCTGCCGGTGCCTATATTTTCGCCCTCGAATCCGTCTCCCGCAAATCTGTTCCGTATTTTTAAGGTACACATTGTCAACTAGTCCAAATGTAAACGTTCTTTGATAGTTTGGGTCATTTGGCGAGCGAGGTCGCGGTAGTGGAAATTTTTGACTGCGTGATCGCGCGCGAGACGGCCCATCTCTGCTCTTCGTTCGGTATTTGTCAAAAGCAAGAAAAGATACTCTGCAACATCATCAACATTTGCTCTATAAGCAAACGTTTTTGGTTCGTCAAACACAATACGCCCTTGTTTCTTAAATCCCATTTCAGGGTAAATAATTTCGCTTTCCAAGTCGATCGTGTGATCGACACGGGCAAGAAATCCAGTTTGCCCGTGTATAATTGTTTCTTTGGGCCCCATGGCATCAATAGATACTACAGGAATTCCGCACGCCATGGCTTCAACCTGAATCATTCCATAGCCCTCAAGCCTGCTCGGAGCCGCATACACATCGGCTGCATTCAGCAAAGCAGGCATAAACTCACGAGAATAAGAACCTGCTGCAAATATAATTTTTTCTTTATCTAAACCGAGTTCTTCCAATAGTTCTATTTCTTCTTCTTCATGTTCGCGCTCTTCTTCTTCATCCCATGCTTTGCAAATATATTTCCATTTGGAAAACTCTCTATCTATCTTTGCCAGAGCTTTAAAAACTTCCTGCGCGCCTTTCGAAGTTACATCTCCCCCAACGGTAAGAATCAGTTTTTCATCTTCTGCTACCCCAAACATTTTCCGTATATTCTGCACCGCAGGATCGCTCTTTGATATTGGTTTGAAAAAATCAGGCTCCACTCCTATGGGAGCTGTCACAAAATTTTTTGTATTCACTCCATCTCTTGCATAAGTTTCACGCACCCAATTTGATGTTACGAATGCAAGAGGAAGACTCGAAATAATATCGTGATAGTTTGCAACCCATCCGTCTGCAACCAGCCAGGGCACAGGCGTCACGCAAAACTCTTGCGGATGCAATATGAGCTCTGGCGTGTATCCCCAAAAACCAACACCCAAAGCAATGTGTGGCTGGAATGTTTTATAAATCCACTCCTTCTGCAAAGAAGATTGCCAATTACAGGGCGTTACTTCCTCGCCATTTTCTTTCATTCCCCTATAGAGCATATCGCCCTGCAGACTTAGACCATCGGTTTCTGGCGGATACGCATATAACACAAGTGATTTCATAATCTGTGCTAGGCTTAGCCTTTTCTGTGCTAGGCTAAGCCTAGCACAGAAAAGGCTTCGATTTTACTGCAGCTGCGGTTTTCAAAGCTAGACGACTGAAAGTCATACAGTTTCTTTATCACATTGCGTTTTGCTTTCCACCCTTGATTCGACAACTCCATAGTGTATCTCGCATTTTCTCGTGGTATCGCGATTTTCTTTTTCGCACCGAGACGATAGGCAAAAAAGAAAACTTGTTTGGCTTTTAATTCTCCTGTCTGGAGCATAGTTTTTACCGCTCGGTGTACGCCCTTATGCCTTGGATGGCCATATTCACCATTTGCTCCGTGCACAAAAAGAACATCCCACTCCCTTTGAGGAAGCTTTGCACGAATTGTATTTTGAATAACAGGGATGCTCTCTTCAATACTCATAATTCCCTCGTCTTCTAAATCGCAGATAATACCTCGAGCGCCGTAGTATTTTGCCACACGCATAAATTTTGGCATTCGATCTGGATCTGATTTTCTGCAAAGCACAAAAATCGTCCACTTCACGTTGCGGTGTCTCGCTAAAGTGCCGCCCATCCAAATCGTTTCATCGTCCGGGTGGGCAACAACAACGAGTGCTCGAATCGCATTCTCAAGTTTCAACTTCATAGTGGATATTCTATCAGAAATGAAATTTTTGGGAAGAGGGTATCTCTGAATTTGTATCTCTGGTTATCTGTCTATTTTTGATCGCTTGCGATTCAGGGCTTTCAGAATAGTCTTCCTCAACCGTAAGCTCTTGGGCGTCACCTCGAGCAATTCGTCGTCTGCAAGATACTCCATGCATTCCTCCAAACTCAATGCCAAAGGCGTGTCAAAGTGCGCTGCCACACCCTCTCCCTTTGACCTCACGTTGGAAAGATGTTTCTCCTTGCACGCGTTCACCACAAGATCTCCAGGTTTTGCGTGCCTTCCCACAACCATTCCCTCATATACCTCTACCCCTGGGCCAAGAAAAAGCCGGCCGCGTTCTTGAGCATTGAGCAGCCCATAAAAATTGCTTGTGCCGGTTTCAGAGGCAACCAAAGAGCCATGCGCGCGCACCGATAGTGCGCCGAGGAAAGGCGCGTATCCGTGGAACAAGGCATTGAAGATTCCTTCTCCTTTCGTGTCCGTGAGAAATTCTGAACGGTATCCGATAAGCCCTCTCGTGGGGACGATAAAGTGGAGAGAAGCCATAAGGCGGTCCAAGTTCATATCCACCATTTCCCCTTTTCTAATGCCCATTTTTTCAATCACAATTCCCGAATATTGTTCAGGACACTCAATATACACATCTTCGAAGGGTTCCCGCTTCGAACCGTTTTCCTCCTTCAGAATCACTTCGGGCTTTCCCACCTGGAACTCATATCCTTCCCTGCGCATCTTCTCAATAAGAATAGCAAGATGGAATTCTCCTCTTCCCGAAACAATAAACGAATCCTCCGAGTTTTCTATCTCTTCCACTCGAAGCGCCACGTCAGAAAGCAATTCACGCTTGAGTCGTTCTTTTAAGTAACGAGCCGTCGAATATTGCCCTTCCTTTCCGGCAAAAGGCGACGTGTTGCAGGAAAAATTCATTTTCACTGTCGGCTCATCGACATGCAAGGGAGGCAGAGAGACGGGATTCTCGTAGTCTGAAACGGTTTCTCCAATTCTCACGCCTTCAAGCCCGGCTATGGCGACAATGTCTCCTGCCTCAACTTCATCCACCTCAACGCGGTTCAGTCCATTAAAAACCATCAAGAATGTCACTTGTGATGGCGCGCGCGTACCATCGGTTTTCAAAAGCATCACTCGCTGATTTTTCTTCAAGCTCCCCGCTCCAAGCAAACCCACGGCTATTTGGCCTTTGTAATTATCGTACGAAATGTTTACCACGAGCATTTGGAGAGGACCTTCCCCAACCACGGGCTCTGGCACCTCCTTGATGATGGTTTCAAAGAGCGGCTGAATGTTCTGCATGCTCTCGAGATTGGGTTCCAATCCCGCCTTTCCCGCAATGGCCGAAGCGTACAATACCGGAAACTCTGCTTGCTCTGAAGTTGCCCCAAGTTCAACAAACAAATCAAATGTTTTATTGAGCACCCAATTGCATCGCGCCTCTGGCAGATCAATTTTATTGATCACAACGATCACACGGTGTTTCGCTTCCAGCGCTTTTTTGAGCACGAATTTGGTCTGCGGCATCGGCCCATCTTTTGCATCCACCAACAGCAAAACCCCTTGTACCATGCTCACGATGCGTTCCACTTCTCCGCCAAAATCCGCGTGCCCGGGAGTATCCACGATATTGATTTTAAAATCCTTGTACTTGATTGCAGCGTTCTTGGCAAAAATAGTGATGCCACGCTCACGCTCCAGTTCATTGGAATCCATAATAAGACCTTGGGTTCCCTGCTTGACAGTGAAGTCTTCTGATTGCCGAAGCAGTGCATCAACGAGTGTGGTTTTCCCGTGGTCAACGTGAGCTATGATTGCGATATTCCTAATGTTCATCTTCGTGAATACCTGCCTCGCGGCCTCCAAGGCCCTCGCGGTTTGTAAGGACGAGGGGACGCGCCTTGCCCGCCGAATCCGCCGCTCTGGCGGAGAAGGCGGGATGGAGGAAGTTCCGGCAACTGCGTAACAGGAAGAGGAAGACGGATAAGCCTTTCAATGCCTCGCACTTTATGCCTCTGGTCTGGCATCACGAACGAAATAGCGCGGCCAGCCATCTCCGCTCTTCCGGTACGGCCGATGCGATGCACATAGTCTTCAGGACTTTCGGGGATATCATAATTCAACACAAGTTCAATACCCTTCACATCGATTCCTCGTGAAGCAATATCCGTAGCTACAAGCACACGATATTTTCCAGATTTGAATCCTGCCAGGGCTTCTTTGCGCTGGGCGAGCGAACGATTGGAATCGAGTTCCGCGGCGGTATGACCCATACTCCACACGTCTCTGCATATTCTTCTTGCTCCGTGCTTGGTGTGCGAGAACACAAGCACGCTGCCTTTGTATTCTTCAAGCAATTTATCGAGGAGGCGATTCTTTTGATCCTTCCTCACAAAGAACAACTCGTGCTCCACGCGCGAGGCCGGGGTTCCCGACGGGGCTATCTCCACGCGCACGGGCAGTTTCATATGGGTCCTCGCAATGCCAAGAATGTTATCTGGCATGGTCGCACAAAACAGCATGGTCTGGCGTTCTTTTGGCACCGCTCGGAGAATCCTCCCAACCTGGGGAGCAAACCCCATATCAAACATCCTGTCTGCTTCATCTAAAACTAAGATCGAAACATTGCCTAAATTCAAAATCTTCTGATCTAAATGATCAATAATCCTTCCCGGAGTTCCGATAATAATGCGCGGAGATCGCCTGACCGCCCGAATTTGCGGCCCCATCGAAGCCCCTCCTATCAACACTGCGATGTGGATTCCAAACGCTCGAGTAAACCGTGACAGCATCTCGTCTACTTGGAGAGCAAGTTCTCGTGTGGGCAGAATCACAAGTCCCACTCCCGTATTCGTCTGCAAAATGCGCTGAATCAAGGGAACCCCAAAGGCAAGGGTTTTGCCCGTTCCGGTCTGGGCGATGCCCACGATATCCTTTCCTTCCAGGGCTTGAGGGATTGCCCTTCTTTGAATAGGTGTCGGGCTCTTCAATTGCATTGCCGCCAACAACTCAAGAAGCCGTGGCGCAATGCCAAGACCTCGAAAGCCGTTCTCTTGTTCTGATTGAATCATCATAAAAAATGCGACCACACCATTGCACAAGTCGCCAGATGCAATAATAATACACTAAAACCTATTGTCTGTCAAAGCTGCTTTGCGTGGTCAAAACAAGCGTCCCCAAGCAGTGTGCTGCTTGGGGACGCTTCGTTTAGTTGTTATGCTCGGCTGACATTTGTAGCATTGGGCCCCTTCGGGCTGTCTGCAACTTCGAATGTCACTTCGTCACCTTCGCGGAGTTCGTTGAATTCCACGCCCTTGAGTTCGTTTGAATGAAAGAATAAATCTTTCTCCACGCCTTCTCGGGCAATGAATCCAAATCCGCGATCCGTGAGTCGAGCGATTTTTCCTTTTTCCATCGCTTTAAAAAAACTTTAGTAATTAAGATATCAAATGCAGAGAGCTATATGAAAAAACCCGACTTCGTTTTTCTACAGATTTGCTTTGACAAAACTCACCATACCATACCTCTCCAATACGGTCAACAATTTTTTTCTTGAATATACCACATGGCATGTTAGCCTAAGAACAATTTTCGCGTTTTTTCAAGGGCTTGAGGATCTTTTTGCATTCGTAATATCTTGAGAGCAACCTCCACATCACGATAATTGTCTTGAGCAACAATATCCAAGAATTCATCAAAAGATACGAATTGTAACTTAATCTTCTCTCCTGCGTCGAGTTTTTGATCTCCAACTTTCCTGCATCCTTTTGCGATAAATGTATATACTGCCCAGTCAACAAAAGAAAGGGGCTGAATCGCATCCCAAAGAATCAACTCGTCTGCCTTGTAGCCAGATTCCTCCAAAAGCTCTCTTTCTGCTGCTGCCAAGGGAGTTTCGTCTTTATCTATCCGGCCTCCCAGCACACCAATAAAGGGTTGTGTTCCTGGTTGTTCTTGTTGAGCAAGAATGATCTTTTTCTCGTTCGTTATGGCAATGATATTTACAGAATCTGTTCGTTTCACTTTCTCAAACATTTCAAATGTTCCATCGTAGAGTTTTTGCTTCCACTGGTACGCTTCAAAGATTTTCCCCTTAAATACCCGAACAGCGTACGATGGAGTTGGCCGTTTTGCAAGTGGTCTTTTGATTTTCATGTCGCTTATCCTATTCTTGCCCATAGTATTCAAAAAGCGCATTGATGCCTGCCAGATTTTGCTCCCACTCAATAGTCT
>CAYJRT010000006.1:0-11020 GCA_964372895.1 uncultured Candidatus Saccharibacteria bacterium | reverse complement strand
TGTTGAGCAATAACGAAATGAAAACCATTTTGGGGAAAAAAATTGGGATGACGCAAATTTTCCAGCAAGAGAAGGTGGTTCCCGTAACCTTAATTCAGGCAGGTCCTTGCAAGATAACGCAAGTGAAAACAAAAGAGCACGATGGATATGAAGCAGTGCAACTTGGTTTTGAGGAAATTTCAAAAAAAGGGAGAATCACCAAATCGAGAAGGCAAAAACCTTTTGCGCATCTGCGAGAGTTTCGTCAAGCAACTGGAGAAGTGGGAACTACGATTGACGTTTCTATATTTCAAGAAGGAGACAAAGTGCGCATTTCTGGAATTTCAAAAGGAAAGGGGTTTCAAGGAGGAGTAAAGCGCCATGGATTTTCAGGGAGAAAAGCAACGCATGGAGTAAAACACGAAGAGCGCACGATTGGGTCTGTAGGAATGTCGGTGCCAGAAAGAGTTCTGAAAGGAAGAAGAATGCCAGGACGCATGGGAGCAGATCGAGTTACGGTAAAAAATTTGACGATTGCAAAAATCGATGCAGAGGAGCATATCGTAGCTGTTCGGGGAGCGATTCCCGGGCGACGAGGGACTTTGTTGGAAATCCGCGGATTATGAAAGTTGCAACATTTGCACAAACAGGAGAAAAGGCCGGAGAGATGGAATTGCCAGAAAAGATTTTTGGGGTCAAACTAAGCCCCGATTTGGTGCATCAAGTTATGCTTGTGCAGCAGCAGAATCGTCGAGCAGTTTCGGCTCATTCAAAAGGAAAGAGAGATGTTTCCGGCGGAGGGAAAAAACCATGGGCTCAAAAACACACAGGGCGGGCTCGCCATGGCTCTATACGTTCACCCATTTGGGTGGGAGGCGGCATCGCGCATGGCCCCAAAATAGAGCGAAACTTGAAGAGAAAAATTTCAAGAACAATGCGCAGAAAAGCTTTATATATGGTGCTGTCTGAAAAAGCAAAAAGGGATTTGGTAGTATTGTTGGAAGAACTCACATTGGGAGTTGGAAAAACAAAAGCGTTGGCAAAAATTCTTGAAAAATTGCCTTCCAAAAGAGAAAATACGCTCATTGTTTTGCCCGAAATGAACCGAGAGCTTATTCGCGCAGGAAATAATCTTTCTTTTGCGAAAACTATGCAGGCGCGAGAACTCAATGTGTGGGATCTTTTGCAAGCAAAATATTTGGTAATGCCAAAGGAGTCAGTACAAGTTATTGAAAAAACTTTTGCAAAATAATATGGCAGCCCTACACATATTTGGGAAAAAGAAACCCCCCGTTCCGCAAACAAAAAGCGCTCGCGCAAAAACATCTGAACCTGCGAAAACGACTGTCCGAAGCTTAGCAAAAGGACAGATTGTGCGGCCTCATATCACAGAAAAAGCAACCGACTTGGGCTCGAAGAACAATCAGTTTGTTTTTGTGGTACAGACGCGTGCAACCAAAAATGATATTGCTAAAGATGTGCAGGAAATGTATGGAGTGACTGTGGAGAACGTGCGTATTATTCGCGTACATCCCAAAAGCATAAGATTTGGAAGAACCCAAGGGACAAAAAAAGGGTATAAAAAAGCAATCGTGAAGATAAAACAAGGTCAAACAATCGAGATATTGCCCACATGAGCATTCGAGGAATTATTACAAAAAAGAAGCCAGAGAAACGACTGCTTGTTCGTTTGAAGAAAACAGGAGGTCGAAACAACCGCGGTCGTATTACGATGTGGCAGCGTGGAGGGGGAGCTCGAAAACTCTACCGCAAGGTTATGTTTGGCCAAGCGCAAGCAGGCCAAACAGGAAGAGTAAACGCAATTGAGTATGATCCAAATCGCAATGCGTTGATTATGCTTGTTACATACCCCAATGGCCAGAAATTTTATCTGCTTGCTCCCCACGGAATTCAGGTGGGCAATGAAGTTGTGTGCGACGAGAAAACGGAAGTAAAACTCGGAAACCGCATGAAACTCAAACATGTTCCTTTAGGCGAGTTGGTATACAATATTGAATTAGTGCCGGGCCGCGGCGGCACCATGGTGAGATCTGCAGGAAGTTCTGCGATAGTCGAAGCTCATGAAGGTAAATATGCCCAGTTAAGGTTTCCTTCCAGCGAAATAAGAAAAGTGCTGGGCGAATCGTTTGTCTCTTTGGGGAGCGTGTCGAATCCGGAATTTATGTACAAAAGAGTAAAAAACGCGGGGCGCAGTCGATTAAAGGGAATACGACCTCATGTGCGAGGAAGCGCAATGAATGCAGTAGACCACCCGCATGGCGGAGGAGAAGGAAAAACACCTATTGGTTTGAAATATCCCAAAACTCCGTGGGGCAAGCCTGCTTTGGGAGTAAAAACCCGAAGATCTTCCAAGTGGACAAACGTATTTATTGTGCAAAGAAGAAAGAAAAAGAAGAAATAAAACTATGGCACGATCACTCAAGAAAGGTCCCTTTGTTGACCCTATCTTATTGAAAAAAATTGCAGGGAAAAAACCTGGAGAAAAAACCGTGGTGAAAACATGGTCGCGTAAAGCCACCATTACCCCTGAAATGGTAGGATTTATTTTTGCGGTGCACAATGGGAAAACATTTGTTCAGGTGGAAGCAACGGAAAACATGGTAGGCCATAAGTTGGGCGAGTTTTCGCCAACAACAAAATTTTCAAGACACGGAGGAAAGATGCAAAGAGAAATCGAACAGAAACAAACAGAAGTGCAAAAACAGCCAGAAGCTCGAAAGACCTAAATTCCATGCAAAGCAAAGCTACCTTACGACATTTGAGAATTGCGCCAAGGAAAGTAAGACTTGTTGCAGAGTTGATACGAGGCAAGAAAGTGAGCGACGCTTACAACGTTTTAAAGTTTTCAAGAAAAAGCGCAACTGGACCGTTGGAGAAACTCCTTCGCTCTGCTTTAGCTTCTTTGGCGCATGGAATTGAGATAGACGAAGCAAATGTGTATATTTCAAGTGTTGCCGTGCAAGAAGGAACCAAGTTAAAGAGATATCGGCCGCGAGCGAGAGGACGAGCCTACGAAATTCAGAAAAAAACTTCCGATATTGCGTTGGTGCTCAACGAAATTGTTCCGACGAAACCTGACAGTAAAAAGGAGAAGGTCGAAGCCCAGAAAATTGTTCAAGCGAAATCAAAGAAACCTCCGAAAACTGATGGAAGCGAAAAGCAAAAGTTTACATTCGCCAAAGAGGTCGCAAAGCCTAAAACCGAAGGAGGTTTGAAGCGTATATTTCGAAGAAAAGCAGTATAGTAACATGACGCATACTGTTCACCCTAAAATATTTCGCATAAAAGAAACAGCTGACTGGTATTCTCGTTGGTTTGAGAAAAATACCTACGCCAAGGCTTTAAGAGAAGATTTTTTGATTCGTTCTACTGTTGTAAAGAAACTCAAAGAGGCGGGAATAGACAGTGTTGAAATTGAGCGTTTTGCCGCAAAAATTTTGGTTATTATTAATACCTCAAGGCCAGGTTTAATCATTGGGCGAGGAGGATCTGGCATTGAAGAATTGCGTAAAACCCTTGAGAAAGTTTTAGAAAAAGAGAAGCAAAAGAGATGGCGAGAGATAAAAGATAGTCGGAAAAGAGAAATTCGTTTGGAGATTAGGGAAATTAAAAACCCTTGGGATTCGGCTTCTTTGACGGCTCAATGGGTTGCCCAACAACTCGAGAAACGCATGCCATTTAGAAAAGTAATGAAGCAAACCATAGGGAAAGTAACGGCAAACAAACATATTGGAGGAGTGAAAATAGAAATATCGGGAAGGCTTGGAGGAGCTGATATAGCGCGCAGAGAAGTGTTAAAAACGGGAAGATTGCCTTTGCAAACGTTGCGCGCGAAGATTGATTATGCGCTGGCAGAAGCAAAAACGACATACGGAATTATTGGAGTAAAAATATGGATGTATAAAGGAGAAAAATTTGATTAGTCTGGATCCCTTTCTATATGCTTACACCTAAAAAAGTAAAACATCGGAAATGGATGAAAGGAAGAAGAAGGTTTAAAGGCGTGGAATCTCGGGGAACCGAGCTCTGTTTCGGCTCGTATGGTTTAAAGGCAGAAGGAACAAAGTGGGTTTCAGCGCGCCAGCTCGAAGCTTCGAGGCGCGCCATTATTCGTTATTTGCGCAAAGGAGGAAAAATGTGGATTCGTGTGTTTCCCGATAAACCCATTACCAAAAAAGGTTCAGAAGTGCCTATGGGAGGCGGGAAAGGAGGCGTGGATCATTACGCGGTTGCTGTGAAGCCCGGAAGAATTCTTTTTGAAGTCGACGGTCTGAAAGAAGAAATCGCGAAAGAGTCCTTAGCTAAAGCAGCGGCAAAATTGCCTGTCAAAACAAAGTTTGTGAAGCGATAGAATAGAAATGAAAACAGCAGAACTCCAAAAAAAGAGCGTAGACGAACTGGGAAAAATGGCAACAGAGGAACGCGGCAAGCTCCAGCAGTTGAAGTTTGATTTGGCTGCAGGAAAAGTGAAAAATGTGAGAGAAATTCGCAACGCACGTCGGGTTATTGCGCGCATATTAACGCTGATGAAACAAAAACAGTAAATCTATGGCAAAACGCAGACTTATTGGAATAGTAGTTTCAGACAAAATGACAAAAACCGTGGTGGTAAAAGTGCAACGCTTTAAGCAGCACCCCAAGTATTTGCGACGCCTTTCGACGCACAAGAACTACAAAGCGCACGACGAAAAGCAGGAATATCATGTAGGAGACAGAGTCGTAATAGAGGAAAGCAAACCTTTGTCGAAAGATAAAAAGTGGATTGCAGTAGGAAAGGCATGATTCAGCCAAGAAGTAACTTAAAAGTTGCAGACAATACAGGAGCAAAAATTATTCAGTGTTTTCATGTCATGGGAGGATCTTCACGACGTTATGCACAAATTGGAGATGTTATTGTTGCTGCCGTAAAGGTTGCAGAGCCGAGGCGAATAGTAAAGAAGCACGAAGTTGTTCGAGCAGTGGTGGTGAGACAGAAAAAGCCATTCCGAAGAGCAGATGGTTCGTATATTGCATTTTCCGAAAACGCGGCAGTTTTGCTTGAGAAGGAAAAAGAGCCGAAAGGCGGCCGTGTGTTTGGCCCCATTCCACGCGAAATTCGCGATAAGGGATTCACAAAAATTGCAGCTTTGGCTCCAGAAATATTATGAAAATCAAGAAAGGCGACAATGTGGTGGTACTTGCGGGGAAAGATCATGGAAAGAAGGGAAAGGTGTTGCGTGCGCTTCCGCGCGAGGCAAAGATTGTCGTGGAAGGAGTACATATGCATACAAAGCATGTGCGAGCAAAGCGCACGGGGCAAAAAGGGCAAATTGTAGAGATGCCAGGAGTTTTTTCGGTAGCAGCGGTGAAACTTATCTGCGCCAAGTGCGGAAAAGCGACAAGGGTAGGATATAAAGTCGAGGGAGGAAAGAAGATAAGGATTTGCAAGAAATGCGGAGCGGCAATATGATGGCAATGCAACAAAAATATAAAAAGGAGGTTATCTATGCGATGACGAAAAAATTTGGATACCCAAACGTTATGGCTGTTCCGCGCTTGCAAAAAGTCGTATTAAACACCGGTTTTGGAAAGCTTGTCGCCGCGAAAACTGGAGACGATCTCAAGAAAACGCTTGAAGGAATTGTGTCAGATATATCTTCTATTGCAGGACAGCATGCGTTGCTTACTCGAGCGAAGCACTCGGTGGCGGGATTTAAACTTCGGCAAGGAGCTCCGGTGGGAGCAAAAGTAACACTGCGAGGCAAACGGATGTACGAATTTCTTGATCGGCTGATTCATGTGGTACTTCCGCGCTCGAGAGATTTTCGCGGATTGCCCATTTCCAACGTGGATGAGAGAGGAAATGTAACCATTGGAATTCGGGAACACATTTCCTTTCCAGAAGTTTCTGTGGAGAAAATACGCAACAGCATTGGCATGCAGATAACGGTTACTACGAATGCGAAAACAAAAAAAGAAGGATTAGAATTATTTCGATTACTTGGATTTCCTTTAAAAAGTGAATAGTACTTATAGCTATGGCAAGTGAGGCACAAATTTCCAAATCAAAGAAAAAACCAAAATTTTCAAGTCGTACTTCCAATCGATGTTTTCGGTGTGGAAGAAAACGTGGATACATGAGAGATTTTGATTTATGCCGAGTGTGCTTTCGTGAATTGGCAAATCAAGGATTTATACCAGGAATTACAAAATCAAGTTGGTAGGAGATACATTATGACAGATCCCATTGCAGACATGCTTAATCGTTTGGAGACAGCCCAAGCCGCAAAGAAAGAAACGGCAGAAATTCCATTTTCGCAGGAAAAGTATGCGATTGCAAAAATTTTGGAAAGCAAAGGTTTTGTGAAGAATGTGGGCTTTAAGGGAAAACGTTCCCGAAGAGTCATTGATATTGGTATGCGCTATGAAGAAGGCGTTCCTCGCATTGGAGGAGTAAAACGCGTTTCCAAGCCCGGGCAGAGAGTGTATGTGGCTTCCCAGGAAATTAAGCGCGTAAAGAATGGCCGGGGGATTAGCATAGTTTCTACTTCAAAAGGTTTAATGACGGGCCAGGAGGCGATAAAAACAAAAATTGGAGGCGAACTTCTTTGCGAAGTGTGGGGGTGAAAACCAACTGCTTGGTTTTCACGGGCATTTGAGCGAGCCCTCCGCGGCGAGCGTTAAAAAATGCCCCGGTACATAAATATTATGAGTAGAATAGGAAGAAAACCAATAGAAATACCACCAGGAATAATCGTGCAGATCGAAGGACAAACAGTGCGCGTAAAAGGCCCAAAGGGAGAACTCTCCCGTGATTTCAGGCACGAAGTTTCCATACAGCAGAAAGACAACGCTCTGGTTGTTACGCCATTGGTATATTCCAAATTGGGAAAGTCGTTGTGGGGTTTGACGCGCACCCTCCTTTTCAATATGATTCAAGGAGTCTTGCATGGATACGAAAAACGGCTGGAAATTGAAGGAGTAGGATATCGAGCTTCTCTGGAAGGCGATTCTTTAACTTTGAATGTAGGATTTAGCCATTTGGTAAAAATGAAAACTCCCGAGCACATGAATGTTTCCATAGATAAAAATGCCATTATCGTTCGCGGTATAGACAAAGAACAAGTAGGGCAATTTGCCGCGAGAATTCGAAAGATGCGCGCGGCTGAACCGTATAAAGGGAAAGGCATTCGATATGAAGGTGAAATTATTCGTCGAAAACTTGGCAAGAAAGTAGTGACTTCCGCAGGAGCTGGAGGATAATTACCATGGCTGAAACAATTCGAAAAAACAAAAGAATACAGCGCCACAAAAGGATACGAGCAAAACTTTTGGGGACTGCAAAACAGCCTCGTTTGGTAGTATTTCGTTCCAACAAACATGTGTATGCGCAATTAGTGAACGACGAAAAAGGTTTGGTGTTGGCGGCTTCGTCTGACGCAAAAACAAAATCCAAACAGAAGAAAGCGGAGAAAGCAAAGGAGGTTGCGAAAGACATCGCAGAAAAGGCAGGAAAGTTAAAAATCGAAAAAATCGTTTTTGATCGGGGAGGATATAAGTATCACGGACAAGTAAAGGTTTTGGCAGAAGAACTGCGCGCACAAGGCATGAAGTTTTAATCATATGAATGGAATTCAACAGAGAGCGCCACGAGAAAGGCGAAAATCTCATAGATCGCAAGAACCAAGGCAAGATGCAGACGCAAAATTGCTTGATTTGGCTCGTGTAGCACGGGTTGTCGTAGGAGGCCGGCGATTTCGTTTTCGTGCGGTTGTTGTTTCAGGCGATAAGCAAGGGAAAGTAGGAGTGGGTGTAGCAAAAGGAGCTGATGTCGCTCAAGCCATAGAAAAAGCAACGCGCCAGGCAAAAAAACACGCTATTCTCGTGCCTATTGTGGGAGGAACAATTCCGCATGAGGTGCAAGCAAAATTTGGCGCTTCAAGGGTATTGCTACGGCCGCAAAGGGGCGGGCGCGGTTTGGTTGCGGGAGGGCCCATACGCATTATTTGCGAATTCGCAGGTATTCAGAGCATAGTAGGAAAGTTTCTTTCGAGGACTCATAACAAACTCAATAATGCGTTGGTAACAATGAAGGCCTTGAAAAAATTAAGAAGTGAAAACAAAAAAGATGCAGATACATCAGCTTCAACCAATTCATAAAAATCGCAAAGCGAGACGCATTGGACACGGCGGGAAAAAAGGTACGTATTCTGGCAGAGGAATGAAAGGGCAGAAATCCCGAACGGGTTATCGCACGCAGCCGCGCATACGAGAATTGCTGAAAAAATATCCGAAACTGCGCGGTTATCGAAGAAAAAAAATAGGGGAAAAGCCAACTCCGGTGAATCTTGAATTGCTCGAAAAATATTTCGACAGCGAAGAAACCGTGAATCCTAGACTCTTGGCGCAAAAGAATATTGTGCGTACAATAAAAGGAAGGATTCCTGTTGTGAAAATTCTTGCCAAGGGGGAAATCACCAAAGTGTTCGTCATTGAGGACTGCGGTGTATCTCAAGCGGCAAAAGAAAAAATCGAGAAAGCAGGCGGAAAGGTTATATGATGCAAAAAATTCTCCAAATTTTTAGACTCCCTGATTTACGAAATAAAATCCTGTTTGTTTTAGGTATTTTTATTATTTTTCGCTTGATGGCGAATATCCCTATTCCAGGAATCGATGCTTCCCGTTTGCAAGCGTTTTTTGAGGGGAATCAGCTGTTTGGGCTGCTGAATTTATTTACCGGAGGTGCTTTAGACACACTTTCCATAGCGATGCTTGGTTTAGGGCCGTATATTACGGCTGTCATTGTGTTGCAACTGCTTACCATGATTTTTCCGCCGCTGGAGCGAATGTACAAGGAAGAAGGCGAAACAGGGAGAAAAAAATTTAACCAATACGGAAGAGTACTCACAATTCCTTTCGCACTGGTGCAGGGATACGCATTTCTCACATTGCTTACTCGACAAGGCATTATTAACCAACTCACGCCCATTCAATACGTAACAGCTCTTGGAACGATTATTGCAGGAACAGTGTTTTTGATGTGGCTGGGTGAATTGATTACAGAAAAGGGGATTGGCAACGGAGTTTCGCTTTTGATTTTTGCGGGCATCGTGGCAGAGTTTCCTTTGAGCATCCGCCAATTGTTTGTGGATTGGGACCCTTCACGGGCGCTTTCGATTGCAGCGTTTTTTGCCATGGCGGTGGCAATTGTTGCTGGCGTGGTGTTTGTCACGGAGGCGAGGCGCAACATTCCCGTATCCTATGCAAAACGCGTACGCGGCAACAAAATATATGGAGGCGCTTCCACCTATCTGCCTTTAAGTGTAAATCCCGCGGGTGTAATTCCCATTATTTTTGCTTTGTCGCTTCTCACCTTTCCTGGCATGGTTGCAAATTTCTTTTTGGGGGCAGAAGGTTTTTTGGGTAAAGTTGCGCAATTTTTCCAAGCATACCTTAGTCCAAGCTCTTGGCCCTACATTATTGCATATTTTGTTTTGGTCGGCTTGTTTACGTTTTTTTACACTGCGGTAACATTCGATCCCAAATCTATTTCTTCCAATTTGCAAAAAATGGGAGGATTCGTGCCTGGAGTGCGGCCTGGAGCTTCCACGGCCGGACATGTCTCTTATATTTTAAATCGGGTGCTCTTCATTGGCGCTTTGTTCTTGGGAGTGGTGGCGGTCATGCCATTTTTGGTGCAGCGCGCTACCGGCCTTACTGCTTTTCAATTCTTGCTTGGAGGAACAGCGCTTTTAATTATGGTTTCAGTGGCTTTGGAAACCATGCGCCAAATTCGTGCCCAGCTTCAAATGCGCGATTATGACACCTTCTAAGTTTAAAGTACTCATCGTACTGGGAAAATCGGGTTCTGGGAAAGGGACTCAAGTAGAGAAACTGGCTCAAAAATATAACCTGAAAGTCATTAGTTCTGGCAATTTGTTGCGCGCAAGACAGGCCGAAGGTGATTTCGTAGGCCGCCGCATCGGAGAAATTATTGACAATGGCGGCCTTGTTCCTACGCCCGTTATATTTCATATGTGGCTTCATGAATTGGAGATTGCGAAGAATGATGGGACAATCAGTGGAGTGATTTTTGAAGGGAGTCCAAGAAAATTGTATGAAGCATGGATGCTCGATGAAACATTATGGTTTTATCATTTAGATGGCAATGCGGCGGCGTTTCACATTAAGGTTTCAGACGATGAAGCGCAAAAAAGATTACTTGCTCGTGCAAGGGTTGATGACACGGCGGAGGCAATTCGGGAGCGACTTTCGTGGTACAGAGAACAAGTAATGCCGGCAGTAAACTACTACCGGGAGAAAGGAAAACTCATTGAGATTAACGGAGAACAGTCAATTGAAGATGTTGAGAGGGAGATTGCGGAAAAAGCAGAAGAATTTTTTGGAAATGATTCCCACTAAAACTCCAGAGGAAATTGCGACAATGCGGGAGGGCGGGCGCATGCTGGCGCAGATCATGCAAGAACTTATTGCAAAAGTGCGTCCCGGAGTGAGCACCCTTGAACTCGATCAGGGCGCGGAAGTGAAAATTCGAAAAGCCGGTTGTGCGCCGGCTTTCCTGAATTATCAGGGCTTTCCGCGAACGCTCTGCGCTTCGGTCAACGAAGAGGTGGTCCATGCCATTCCGTCTGCGGAAAAAATTCTCAAAGAGGGCGATATTATTACGCTTGATTTAGGGCTTATTCACCAAGGATATTATGTAGATATGGCGCGCACGATTCCGGTAGGAAGCATTGATGAGCAGACAGCGCGTTTAGTCCGAATTTGCGAAAAAGCATTGAAGCTCGGTATTGCAAAGGTGCGTCCCGGCGCGACTGTAGGCGATATTGGAAATACAATCCAGCGTTTTGCGGAGGGGGAAGGATTTGGCGTTGTTCGAGAACTCTGCGGCCATGGCATAGGTAAAGAACTTCACGAAGATCCCCAAGTGCTCAATTATGGCAAACGTCGCACGGGCGCGAAACTCGAGGAGGGGATGGTTATTTGTATTGAACCTATGATTACGATGGGCGATTGGGA
>CAYJRT010000005.1:0-11641 GCA_964372895.1 uncultured Candidatus Saccharibacteria bacterium | reverse complement strand
GGGTGGCCAAGCAGATTCGAACTGCCGCTGAGAGTTCCACAAACTCTAGTGCTGCCGCTACACCATGGCCACCATAACTCTTGTGTCCCTACGAGGAGTCGAACCTCGATCCCAGGCTTAGAAGGCCCGTGCTCGATCCATTGAGCTATAGGGACAAATCCAATACTTATTATAAAGAAAAAACTCATTCAGTCAACTCTTCACTTCCTCGAGGAACAAAGATATTTCTCGCCCGGATAACTCCCGCCTCATTGAATTTCTCTTTGCGTTCCTGCCATATTTGAAGAACGCGCTCAAACGCTTGCTGGTCAAAACGAGTTTGCACAATCTCGATTTCTGCTCCCCCACTGCGCACAGAAAATACATATCGATAAAAAATAAAAGAGGAAATGAGAAGCGCTAAAGAAAGAAGAATCAAAAAACCGAGAAAGGGATTTTCTCCTATCCATCGCGGAATATCAAGCACAGAACGAATAATGGTATTCAAATGAAATCGCTGAATCATGTTTTCGATTATTTTGTAAATACTTTTATAGACATTGAAAACTCAATCAGCCCTTGTCCTTCTTGTCCAGCATCTCTTTCTCTCGTTGCAAACGTAAGCGTTTTTACTTCCAAGAGATACGGAGCATTCTCTATTTTTTGCAGAAATGCCCTAAAATCAGGATATAATCCTTGTCCTGTTAATCGAACATCGAAAGAAGGCCAGCTATCTTCTTGCAAGCGCTGCGCAGGACTTGGAACTTTTTCTATCTGGAGCTTAAAAGAGGCGGCTGTTTCGTCGAGAAATCGAAAGAACGAGATAGGCGTTTCGCTGTCAACGAAAAGATTTTCTGCCTCTACGAATTCCTGTGCATATTGCGCGGAAAGCGTTTCAAATTCATGAGAATTTTTTTTGTCTTCTTTCAGCTGAAGGATTTCTCTTTGCAAAGCAAGCACTTTCTGATAATCTCCCTTGGCTCCCTGAAACACGGGATATACGACTGCTCCAAAGAAGAGCGCGGTGAAAATTCCAAAAGAAGCAATAGTGATAAGAATTTTTTTTCTTGATTTCATATCTCAAAACCAAAAGAAAAATCTATATTTGTTGCGCGAATCCAGTTTGCGGGAGGAAAGTGAAAATTTCCAAATAAAGGATCTTTTTCGAGATTTATTCGAAACTCAAGCAAATCCTCTGTGCGAGGAGCAAATCCTGCAAGAGCTATCTGCGCCTTCGCAGCCGTTTGGCCTTTGTTTTTGGCAGATTGCGCTCCAGGAGTATACACAAACGAAGTAAGGTATGCCTCGTCGGGCAAGGCGCTTGAAATCCTTCCAATGATATCAGAAAATGAAACTCTCTTTACATAAAAAGATAACATCCCCGCAATTTCTGAATTAACTTCTTTCATACGCTCTAACTGCAACTCTCCTCCCTCCTTTTTTTGAGCTTCCACTAAAATCTGCTGCACCTGAATTTCTCCTGATACATATGCCCTGATAGACAAAAGTGATAAAGACAAACAAATGAAAAAGATCAGGAGGAGCAAACCCAAAATCAATATAAGCCGAAACCATTCCTCTCCCTGCAACTCTCTCTTGTATTGGGGTGGCAAAAGATTAATCATAAAACTGTTTGCTCTCTGTTCCGCGAAGAGCCAGCCCAAGCGCAGTACTATAACTCAATGATTCCTGAAAAGACAAGGGCGGCACTTCTTGCGTTTGCTGAGCCAAAATATTTACCCAGGGGTTTCCCACTCCAACTTGAACTTTCAGCGCGCGCATTAAAAATTCAGAAAATCCCCTTAAATTCGCTCCGCCGCCGCACAACACAATTTTCTCAATCTTTTTGTCAGGCTTTCCTAAGTGCTGGTGCGGCAAGTGAGTTTCGTAATATTCTGCATATTTGGAAATTTGTTCAATAAAATCTGTTGCCACAGGGATTATTGCTTGAAACACTTCTTGGCCAAGAGCATCTTCTGGCGCATACAAGCCATAATGGCGTTTAAATTCTTCTGCCTTTTCTTCATCAACATGCAGTGTGTTTGCTATAGCAGAAGTAAAATCTTGAGCAGAAAGCGCAAGCGAAGTAGTAAAACGTATACTATATCCAGAAAAAATACTCACCTTCGACCTTCTCTGGCCAATATCAACGACCAGCAAGGGCACAGGACTTACGCCTTTTTCTACCACTGCTCTGCAAAGCGCGATTGCATCAATCTCAAGCACGGCTGGCGTCAATCCTGCTTTCTCCAACACTAAAACATACGAATCCACTATTTGCCGCGGGAGAGAAGCAACAAGAACATCGAGATGCTCCAAATGATCATGAAAAGGATTAATCACCGAAAAATCCAGATACACGGTATCAATCGGGTAAGGAATGAAGCTCTCTGCCTGAAATCGAATCGCGTTCGCCAACTCTTCTTTTTTCATTCGAGGCAACTGAACTACTTGCACAAATGCTTTTTCTTCGGGGAGCGCAGCCACCACGTGCTTGGTGTCGATTTTCTTGCCCCTTATCTGTTTGAGCGTTTGCTGAATCGCTGCAACGAGTTGATCTTCCTTTTTGATTTCGCCGCCTTCAATAATCCCTCGCTCGAGTTCTCCTTCTCCAAAGGAAGCTAAACGCAATCCTCCTGATTTTTTTCCCAATTGAGCCACGTGCAAAGAACGATCAGACACGTCTAATCCAAAAGCGCTGGGATGGAGAGTAAGAAATTCGAGCATTACTTTCTATTGTACCCCCACACTAATTGCATGGCAATTAGTGTGGGGGTGTACTCTTTCTGCGCGTTTCTTTCCAATCCAAACACGTTATTCTACTTCTTCCCAACCGGAAAGCTGAAATTGAGGAGAGGTCGCAGGAAGAAAAGGAGGAGGAAAGCTCGTTTGTTCAGGATCAAAAATCGTCTCTCTTGTGTTGTACCCCGAAGAAAATGTTCCTCCGCTTATCCATTTGGTTCCCACTCTTCCGTTGCTTACCACCGTTCCAAAAATCTGCAGCGAATTTTGTTTCGCAAAAGGATCATACATTGCAGGCAGACGAGACTCGCTGTAGTGATTTCTTCCAAACCTGCCGGTTTGCGCAATAAAAATGCCTTGGAGCGCCATGTCTTCTGGAGAATCCAAGCTAATCAGATTATTCCTTTGGGCGAGCAGCAAAAGCCCGTCTGATCCGTCGAGTACCGCATACTGGATGTTTCCGGGCAACCACACATCTTCTTGAGCATTTGGATTTTGCAAATCCGCAGCTGCAATCGTAACCTTTCCTTGCACAGTTCCCTCAACCCATATGGTGTCTTCAAAAAAGATAACGCTGCAATCCGTGGGAATCGTAAATGGAGACCCCGTAACGAGGCTCTCTCCTCCCGGAAGAATAATCGAATCCTCGTTGTGCCATCCTTGAATAAGATCATATGCTTGCACCGTATCCAGCGAGATTACATCATATACCTGCATGGTCGCGCCGTTCAACACCACATGATATCCGAGGCCAGACGGCGCTTTATCAAAATACAGCCCCTCTGCATTTGCCAAATCTTTTATCGCGGCGAGATCCACGGTAATCCCGTTGAAATCAAAGGGGGGAACGGGGAAAGAAAAAAGTGCGGGATCTCCATTCGCTGTAGTAAATACACCTGGAGCATTGGGATTCGTGGGATTACATCCAAAAGAACCTGTGCATGTCCACGTAGCGCGAGCAGACGTTACCAAAGATTTGTTTTCTCCATCCATGCGTATGCCGCCGTTTGAATGGTATGCTCCGGTAATGATATGATCTGAACCTACCCAAACGTTGTCATTCAAAAGAAGAGAATAGTCTGCAACCGTTGGACGCTGGTACCGCACCTGCGCAGTTCGCTTCACATCTGAAAAATTGTTACTCCATCCGGTTGAGATGATCACCACTCCCGTAACTTCTCCGCACTGGGAAGTACCTTCGATGTCCAAAGAAAACGTTCCCTGAACTTTACCATTTGCGTCTTGATAGGAATGCACATAAGGGCCGGGGGCGCCAGTGCCGTCTTCAAGATCGTCTGGAAAATGATTCAGCCGCCACCGGTAATAATCGATTCCGGCCTCTGCAACATTCAACGCTTCCTGAAATGCGACACGCTGGACAGAAACTCTGTGTTGGAGAATAATGAGCCCCACGAGTCCTCCCAACACCAATAAAAATATACTCCCGAATACGAGCGTGAACATTGTAATGATTCCTTTTTGGAAATCGGATTGCATAGCTAGAGATTCTTCTTTAAGTTTCTAATCTGAATATCGGTCTCAACCGAAAAATCGTCAGGAGCTCTGTTGAGATCAACGTTGATGATCATATTCATATGAACCCTTGTGACATCTTGGATATTGGCTGCAAGATCCATAATAACATTGTCGTTTTCATCGAAATAGGTAAAAACCGGAATACCCCTCCCTTCGTTCACCACAGATTCAGAAAGCACGGCAAAATTCTCCTGTGCCGGCACATAGACTAAAGGAAATCCTGTTGGGTCGATCGTACCTTTGCGAAAAAGCGCCTGCGCTTGTGGCGGAGCAACTTCCTGCCAATTGAGCTGCGCATACATCTTGAGAGAATGGTTGGGATCTTCCCAGTTACAGATATTATCCACGCGTGAAGAACCAGACCCTCCATTGGATCCGGTAGCTTGCACGGTTAAGAAATCATCTGCCGCCTCGCCGCTCACGTCAAAAACAGTACTATCTTCGTACGCGCCTGCGCATTGAGTGCATTCTCCAGCCAATGTGCAGAGTATTCCTACTGTGTTTCCATCAACCGCAATGGTCGCTTTTTCTTGGGTGTTATCCAGGTCGCCTTCCACAGAAACCTGCACGGTAGCAGAATCCAATGCGCCAACAAGAAAGTTGGAAAATGTCACCTGACAGCTTCCGCCGTCTACAAAACTCGCACACGTACTCGTTGCAGATCCCAGAGCTCCTCCTGCCGGGTTAATAAAATACCGGACGCGCTCCACCTCATCATCTTTGTCAATATCGCTAAAAAACACAACTTCGTAATCGTCTGCTTGCTCTAACACATAAGAACCGTCGGCTCCAGTGGTTGCTTCCCGTATTTCCCTCGCCATTTGCTCCACGATCCGCCGCGCCTCTTCAATAGCCTGCGCCTGCTGAAATGCATAGCTCTGCAATCCATAGATATACACAACCAAAGCAAACAATGCTCCCAGCATGAGCGTGAAGATGGAGATTGTAACAAGCGTTTCAACAAGTGTAAAACCTTTGTGCGGCATACTTATGATGGATTTTTTACAATGGTAATGGTTGTGGTACTGTCTCCGCTCACATTCACTGATCCTGTATAGGGATCATATCCTGCGGCAGTCACGTCTATGGTGTACAGCCCGCTACTCAAGGGAATAAACAGTGTTTGCCCCTGCGCATTCGTCGGTTGCGTCGTATCATAACTGCCACTCGACAAACGCACATTTGCAGAAAACACAGGCAGGAAAGTATCTTCTTCTTGCACGTTCACAAGCAGAGAATTCTGGGCCGCAAGATAAAAATCCACTGACAGCGAATCGCCTGGAAGGATGCTCACGGGATTCTCGGGAGGATCGATCTCATCAATGTCGAGAGATGTCCCTCCCTGATTGAAATTCGAAAACGTGTACAAATCCCATTCAAGCTCTTGGGTGAGGTTGCCGGAGAAATTGGTTGTCACAATCTTGGCATGCTTGAAAATGGGAGAACTTGCCGCGTCCTGGCCCACTGTTTTGGTTCCCTGCACGCGCATGCTCACATTTCCAATGGGGAATGAAGGTAAGGTATCGTACACAACATCCCACTCTTGCAAACTTGGAGTTACGTTTGTGTCAGACGTAGAAAGAACTGCCTTGAGCCGAATGGAAGAATATGTGCTCGTATTGAGTCCCGAAAGATCAATAGACGAACCTGTAAAACCAGCGACATTCCCAGAGAGGTCAACATCCGGAACAAGCACCCAGTTAAATCCATCGTAATACAAAACAAACAACTTGATCTCGGTTGAAGCAGGAATCGTGCTTGTGGAACTCACCTCATCCCAGTCCGCAGCTGACCCAATGGTTATGGAAGTCAAATCTCCTGCGTTCGCATACGCTCCTCCGCTAAACTCCAATTGCGCTACTCCTCCCGCGATGTCTACGGTGTTGCTCGCGGCAATGTTCGAGGAATCATTAAATTCGTCTGAAAAGATTGTTCTTCCACGCGGAGATCGGGTTGTCAAAACAAGGTCTGCTAATCGATCAATGGAAAAACTCATTTGCGTTACTTGCCCCTCCAAAATGGTGGCATGCGCAGGATCAGGCGCAGCGATTATCACACCGATGTAGAAATCGCCCGAGCCAAACGTTTCCCCTTGGCTGTAACCGCTTTTGGTCACTATAATCTTATAATTTTCCTCGCCGCCTGAAGGAGATTCGGGAACAAGTCGGCTACACTGACCGTTTAGTGCAGTGGTGCAACTGTCGGCAAGCGCGCTGTCCACATCATCAATGCTCACAAACGCATTTTCAATTGGTATGCCAAGCGCGTCAAACACCGTGAGAGCCAATTTCCCGCCAGGATTCGCGCATTCTTGAATGTCGTTGAGAGGAGCGACATCGGTTGCAACATTCACCTCTCCCTGACTTTTCCCGCTCCAAGAAACCTCGATCAAGACGCGTTTGAAATCAGTGGCGCAGGCATCCCCTAATCCAAGCAGCAAATCCGCTTCGTGATCGATAAAATCAATATCAGCCTTGACTTCGTAGGAAATACCGTTCCGTACAACAGTTTCCGTTGCCAAAAAGATACCGCCGGGGAATTGTCCTTGAACCCCTATGTCTTCGTACGGAAGATTGCGAGCTCGCTCAATATATCCCTGCGCTATTGAAGTCGCGGTGACCCTGTCGCGCGATTGACTCAAAATCTGAATCGCGCTTTGGTATACTCCAAGAATTCCCAGGAAAACAATCACCACAAGCGCAACTCCCACTACCACCTCTACAAGGCTGAATCCTTTACAATCAGATAAAAACGAATGTTTGTTCGTGGATATCATACTACTGAATCTTATCAAAGAGAGAATACATGGGCTGGAACATGGAAATCGCAAACAACCCAACCATAGCTCCAATAATGAGCATCAAGAAGGGCTCGATCACCGCAGAAAGATTTTGTGTCATATTCTCAACCTCCTGCTCAAAGAATTCTGCCAATTTCTTAAGAATTTGGCTGGTTTCTCCGGTTTCTTCTCCCACGGCGACCATTTGGCCGATCATGAAGGGATACGCGCCATGAGAACGATTCAAGGACTCAGAAAGTTTTCCTCCCTTACGCACTTCCTCTGCCGCAGTCACTAAGACCTGACGAAAATGCCAATTGCCCACTACGTGAGAAGTAATCTCGAGCGCGCTCACAATAGGAACTCCTGCTGAAAGTAAAGAACTCAATGTGCGTGTCATAAGCGCCGTATTGGCTTTGCGAATAAGACTTGAAATCACCGGAAACCGAAGCAACACAGTATCGAAAAGCTTTTTCCCTTGGGTTGTTCGACGAAAACGCTGGAGCGCAAACACTCCTACAATAAGAATAAAAATCGCAAGGTACCAGTACTGCGCGAGGAAATCCCCCAAAGCAATCACACTACGCGTGGTTAAAGGAAGCTCCACTTCCAGATCTTCAAAGGTCTCTGCAAGTTTGGGAACCACAAATGCAAGCATAAATCCTCCTATGACCACCATTGCGCAAACAACCACCGTGGGGTAAATCATTGCTCCCTTGACTTTCGATCGAATCTCGTGCTGTCGCTCCAATTGCAAGGCAAGATAAGAAAGCGCTTCTTCCATGGTTCCCGAGCCTTCTGCTGCTTTGATCATCTGAACGTTTAACTCAGAGAAAATGTTGGGATACTGCGCCATTCCTTCTGAAAGCGACTGCCCTTTCACGATATTCGTGCGCAAGTCAGAAAGTACCGATCGAAATTCTTTGTTTCGTGCCTGCACAGAAAGAATGTCGAGCGCTTTGGGCAACGAAATTCCAGCGGCGACCATAACTTGAAGATTCCTCGTAAACAACAATTTGTCGGTGAGCGGAACTGGCCGTACCGTGTTCCAGAAAGATTGAAACAAAAAAAATCTGTTTTTTGCGCGCCCGGTTCCAGCGCTGGTTACTATATATCCCTGCTCACGCAACATACGAGTAAGCTCTCGTTCGTCTTGTGCATTCTCCGATCCTGATACTTTTTCGCCGCCGGCAGTGATCGCCGTGTAAAAATATGTTGGCATAAGTGCTTAAAGGGGATTATCGATAAATCGAAACGTGGAAAGGAATAGAAACTACCGCTCGATACGGCGGTTCAACTTTTAATGCGATGGCGGATTCGATGGTTTCTAACATGGGTCTGTCATTGTATCACTTTTACTCCGTAATCACGCGCAGCACTTCTTCAATCGTCGTTAAACCCTGCGCTGCTTTCACCAACCCGTCTTCTACCATAGTAACCATTCCTTCCTGTTCTGCTTGCGCCTGAAGCTTATCTGAAGTGGCGCGCTGTACAATGAGCTCTTTTATGCTTTCTGTTACAGGCAATACTTCATAAATACCTATCCTTCCTTTATAGCCATCCTGCGATTCGGCGCTTGGTTTTGGTTTGAAAAATGTCAAATCTTCCAATTTTTCTTTTGGTTTGATGATTTTTTCTTTCCTCAAAATATCGACCACTTTCTCAACGTTGCAATACGCAGACAAATCTTGTACGTCTTTGGCAGAAAGCTTATACCCCTCTTTTTCTTCAAATAATTTTCTTACCAAACGCTGCGCAATCACAACATTGAGGGTTGAAGAAATCAAGAAGGGCTCAACCCCCATATCGAGTAAACGAGGAAGGGCGCCAGCTGCACTATTCGTGTGCAGCGTGGAAAGTACCAGATGGCCCGTTAAAGCAGCGTTGATTGCGAGACTAGCAGTTTCTTTATCTCGAATTTCTCCAACCATTAAGATATTGGGGTCTTGGCGCAGCAAAGAACGCAAACCAGAGGCGAATGTCAATCCTATTTTTGGACTTACCTGCGTTTGATTTACCCTCGGCATGCGATATTCGATCGGGTCTTCTACGGTAGAGAGGTTTACTTCAGGCGTATTGAGTAATTCCATTGCGGTATACAGCGTCGTTGTTTTTCCAGAGCCTGTGGGGCCAGTTACCAAAATCATGCCAACGGGCTTTTTCAAATTTCGATGCACATGTTCCAACGCTTCTCCGCGGAATCCAAGTTCTTCTAACGTAAATGCCTTGGACCCTTCTGCGAGCAAACGCATCACTATCTTTTCTCCGTCAAAAACCGGCAAAATGGAAACACGAACAGAATATTTGTATTCGTCGGTTTCAATCTTGAATCTGCCATCTTGGGGCAAACGATGCTCATCGAGCTTAAGGTTTGAAAGGACTTTAATGCGCGCCACAATTCCGGCCGCAGCTTGTTTGGGCAGCACCATGGCATCTCGCAATACTCCATCAATGCGATAACGCACGAGCACTTCTTTTTCTGTTGGCTCAATATGAATATCCGAAGCTCGCTGCAATATAGCATGCTTCAACAGCGTATCGACAATACGTATCACAGGAAGCTCTTCTGCCACCTTCTGCAGTTCGTCTTTACCCGAAGCAACTTGGTCGCCTCCTTCTTGAAAGGCTTTAATCCCTGTTACCTCTTTCTGAATAATATCTCCAAATTCAGCTTGCAGAGTTCTGGAGTATTGCTGCAGCACATATGTAATGCTTTCAGATGTGGTAAGCCTGGGAAGAATCTTGAGATTCGCCTTTTTCTTGATAAAGTCGATAGTCGCGAGGTCGTCGGGGTCCATCATAGCAACCTCAAGCTCCTGCCCCTTTTTTCGAAACGCCACAATATTATGCGTTTTTGCAATGGGCTCTGGGATGATTTTCAGCACTTCAGGATCAATCTTTTCTTTCGCAAGATTTACAAATGGAATTCCCAAAATATACCCCTCCAACTTAATCAATTCCTCCTCTGAAATGAGATTCTCTGCAAGCAATATATCTCGTAGTTCTTTTCCCGCATCTTTTGCTTCTAACTCTGCTTGTGTAAGATCTGCTTCCTTGACCAAACCTGCATCTAAAAGAAATGCTTTGAGTTGTTCTGACTCAACGTGCATACAAGCTCTTGGTTATGCCTCTTCAATGGCTTTTTGTATCATGACAACAACCTCTTTGAGATTGTAGTTTGATTTCACAAGATAGGTTTTTGCTCCCAGATCAATTGCTTTCTGAATGTCTTCCATTTGTTCCAAATTCGTAAGCACGATAACCGGAATATTTTTTGTTTCTTCGTCTGCCTTGAGCGCTTGCAGCACTTGAAACCCATCCATTTTGGGAAGAATCAAATCAAGCAAAATGAGACTTGGATTCTTTGCTTTGGCAAGCCGCAACCCAATCTCTCCATCTAAGGCTGAAATAATCTCGTAATCTTCTTTTTGGAGCGCGTCAGAAAAGGTTTTGTGAATCGCGGATTCGTCTTCAATAAACAAAATTGTCTTCATGCTATGGTTACTTTCTTAATCCTTTATCTCCTTTCGCGTTGTAAGGAAGTGTAAACCAAAAAGTCGACCCTTTATTTTCCACGGAACGAAATCCAATGCGCCCTCCTGCTTTTTCAAGAAGCGACTTTACAATAAACAAACCGAGGCCCGACCCTTCCGTTTGCCGCCGCACCGCATTACTGGAACGGAAAAACTTCTGAAAAATATATCTTTGGTCCTGCGCTGGGATGCCGACTCCGTTGTCTTCTACCTCCACGCGCACGTGCTCGCCTTCTGCCCGATAACGGATATGAATGCGATTTTCCCTTCTCTCTTCGTGAAGAACCGCATCTCGATCTTCCCAGGCATACCTGACGGCGTTATCCATAAGATTCCCCACAATATGGCGCACAAGAGAAGGGTCGGAATACAACCTGGGAATGCGCTCTCCGTCTACTTTCATTTCGATATTTGAAGCCTGCGCCAGCGATTGAAATTCCGCCACCACCTGTTTTATGATATCTTCGAGTTGGAACTCCTTTTCTTGAAAAGGAAAAGTGCCTTGTTCCACTCTCGAAACCGTGAGCAAATCGTTCACGAGCTCGTGCATGCGATCGATATTTTCTTGCAAGACCCGAAAGTATCCTGTTTCTTGCTGATTTCTTGCCGCTCCTTCGGATATCAAAAAATCCAAACCCCACTTTAAATTCGTAAGAGGAGAACGTAGTTGATGAGAAACAATGCCAATGAATTCGCTTTTTAAACGGTTTGCTTCAGCCAATTGCTCGAAGCTTCTCGTAATAATAAACGCGATGGATAGCAAAATGCCTGCGAGCGCCAAAATTAACAGCACCGTAATTCCCGGATCCTGGATATAGCGCCTCCCTATGAGGAAAGAAAAGATAAGAGAAATAATAATGAGCATGCCCATTATCAAAAAAAGAAGTTGAGGGCATTGCCACAGAGGAGTGCCGTATCTTTTGCATTCTTCCACAACATTGAGTCTTACGAAAAACTCACGGAACGTCATTTAAAAATTATATCACAATGTTGTACAAAGTGCACAAAAATGCTATAGAAAATTCAATTCACAATCGGAGTGTCGTATACCGGTAGTACGCATGCTTTGGGA
>CAYJRT010000004.1:2793-12740 GCA_964372895.1 uncultured Candidatus Saccharibacteria bacterium | reverse complement strand
GCTCGTATACAACGGGGGCTTCTATGAAATGAAAGGCATTTGCGATTTTCTTTTGGAGAGTTTGGGAATCGCAAACGTCTGGTACGACGAATACGAACAAACTCTTAAACAAGGCAGAACAACATTGTGGAACAAGGGAAAATCAGCAGAAATTAAAATTGATTCAACAAAAATTGGTTATTTGGGCGAAATTTCAGATTCTGTGCTTTCTCAATTGAAAATACATAAACCTGTAGGCGCTCTTCATATCAATGCAGACGAGCTTATTCGTTTGGCCTCGGAAGAAAGAGAATACCAAATGCCGTCCCGATTTCCAGCGGTAACCCGCGACATTGCGATTTTGGTGCCCTTGCAAACCAAAGTGGGAGATGTCATAAACATTATAGAAACTTCTGGCGGCGAGCTTGTTCAAGATATTGACTTGTTTGATATCTATGAGGGAGAGAATCTTGAACAGGGCAAGAAAAATCTCGCTTTTCACATTGTGTATCAGGCAAATGAAAGAACGCTGACAAACAAAGAAGTTGATATATTGCATAATCAAATTATTACAGCAGTCGAGGAAAATCTTGCATGGGAAGTGAGAAAATAATATGCCAAAAACAAAACCAGCAAATAATTATACCGCCAAGGATATTCAAGTATTGGAAGGATTGGATCCTGTGCGCAAGAGACCAAGCATGTATATTGGTTCTACCGGTCCAGATGGATTGCATCACCTCGTTTGGGAAGTGCTCGACAACAGTTTGGACGAGGCAATGGCAGGCTATGCGAAACATATTAAAATTACTCTTTTGCCTAATAATCGCGTGGAGGTGGTAGATGATGGAAGAGGAATTCCGGTGGAAAAACATCCTCAAACAAAAAAATCAACCTTGGAAACCGTACTGACTATTCTTCACGCAGGAGGAAAATTCGGCGGGGGAGCGTATAAGGTTTCAGGGGGATTGCACGGCGTGGGCGTATCGGTTGTGAATGCGCTTTCCATTTACCTCAAGGCAGAGGTATGCCGAGATGGCGCGCGCTATCAACAAGAGTACAGTCGAGGGAAACCAAAAGCATCTGTGAAAAGAGTAGGGAATTCCAGAGAAACCGGAACGACTATTGTATTTGAACCAGACAGCGAAATTTTCAAGGAGATTAAGTTCGACAGCAAACGAATTTTGCAGCACTTGCGCCAACAAGCATATCTTACTTCGGGTGTAACGCTTACCCTTGTTGACGCACGGGAATCTGGCAAAGACAAACCCGAAACGTACACATTTTATTTTGAAGGTGGGTTGGCTTCATACGTGAAATATCTTACGCACGGCATTCCTGCCAAACACGAAAATATCTTCTACGCAAAAGGAGAAAAAGATGAAATTCTGGTAGAAGTTGCCATGCGCTATACCGAGGAGTTTGAAATTTACGAGGAAGGGTTTGCAAACAATATCCACAACGCGGAAGGCGGCACGCATATTACCGGGTTTCGTTCTGCTTTAACTCGCATGCTCAATGAATATGCCAGAAAGAATAACGTTCTCAAGACAGACGAATCTCTTACAGGAGACGACGTACGAGAAGGAATGACAGCCGTTATTTCGGTAAAAATCAAAGAGCCTCAGTTTGAAGGTCAAACCAAAGCAAAGCTCGGAAATCCGGAAGTAAAATCTGCGGTGGAAACCGTAATTGCAGAGGCTTTGGCAGATTTTTTCGAGCGGAATCCTCAAGATGCAAAAGCCATAATTGAAAAATCTATTTTGGCCGCGAAAGCGAGAAAAGCCGCAAAAGCGGCTCGGCAAACTGTTTTGCGCAAAGGAATTTTAGAGGGATTAGCTCTGCCAGGAAAACTTGCGGATTGCGCTTCGCGCGATCCGGAAGAATCAGAGTTGTATTTAGTGGAAGGACAGTCTGCTGGAGGATCTGCCAAGCAGGCGCGTGATCGCCGTTTTCAGGCAATTTTACCGCTTCGCGGAAAAATTCTTAATGTGGAGCGGGCGCGCCTCGACAAAATTTTGGATTCCAAAGAAATTCGGGCGCTGGTCATCGCATTGGGTGCTGCAATCGCAGAAGATTTCGATATCGAAAAAGTGCGCTATCAACACATTGTTATCATGACCGATGCCGACGTGGACGGTTCCCATATTCGCGCTCTTCTTTTGACATTGTTCTACCGCTACTTTAAACCTATCATTGAACGCGGCTATTTATATATCGCGCAGCCCCCGTTATATAGCATACAAAGCGGCAAGAGTACCCTTCAGTATGCGTACACAGAGACAGAAAAAGATCACATAGTTGCGGGAATCAAAAAACAAAAAGAAGCGCAGGCAAAGGGGAGCAACCTCAACATTCAGCGATACAAGGGTTTGGGAGAAATGAATCCCGACCAGCTTTGGATAACCACCATGAACCCAGAAAATCGAGTTTTGCTCCAAGTACGCATTGAAGATGCAAAAGAAGCAGACCGCATTTTCGATGTGCTTATGGGAGACGAAGTGTTGCCGCGTAAGAAGTTTATACAGACATACGCCAAGAACGTGCAGAATCTTGACATCTGAAGATAGCTTATCCTCGCTTTTTCTCCCAGTACTTTTTCACTTTCTTGAAGTGGTTTATGCGTTCGCTAATCTTGCCGATTTCTCTCGGGTAAAACTCCAGCAAATTATCGCACATTTCGATCATCCATTTTCTTCGTTTACTGTGAGGCATAACATTTACGATATTGGCATTGGCAATTTGTATTTGACCCCATCCTAAAGCTCCAAGTGTTAAACAGTCCCAAGAGAGGAACTCGATTGGCACAAGGGTAGCTTTTTCTATACTAACCTTCGGTCCTTGTACTCTGTAATTTATTTTCAGTATTACAAAATAGTTTTTATCATCTTCGTAGAAGCGCGCTAACCTTTCAGCAGAAGTGAGATTGGGCATATTAAATTTTGTATCGAGGCGGTGCGTTTTTACATCAACGACATAATAAAAATCTTCTCTGTCTGTGAAGGCTAAATCAGCCATTGCGCGCCGTGCAAACGTTGAAGAGTAATCCTTAGCTAAATTTCCTAAGATTGTTCCGAAGTTTTCAACGATAATATTCTCTATTGCATCGCCTACCGCGCGCGGACTATTTATTGTCCTCGGAGAGAGAAAATCGGTTTGCGCATTGAGAAAATTAACGATTTTCTTCTCTAATTCTTTATGGGTGTTTGTGTAAAAAATTTTACTCCTTCGAGTCATACAAATTTGATGCTAAATAAGTCGGCTTGATTCTCCGATTTCCAGTTTTTCTTTCCATTTCCATGCAACTGTTCGTTAAGAGTGTTTCTCTCCCAAAATATACCGTCAGAATACCCCTGCACTGTCCTATTATTATCTGCCATTTGTAGTCTTTTTTCGGCAAGGCAGCTATAGAGTTCATCAATCTCAATTCCTAAGTAGTTTCTCGCAAGTTTTTTTGCAACAACAGAAGTTGTTCCGGAACCCAAAAAGGGATCGAATACGATATCGCCCGGCCTCGAACTCGCAAGAATAACTTTTGCAACCAATTTTTCCGGCTTTTGTGTCGGGTGTTCAGTATTTTCGGGCATAGACCAAAATGGAATTGTGATATCGGTCCAAATATTGGATGGATGCGTAATTCGATATTTACCATTCTCATCTTCGTGCCAATCTTTTGCCCTTCCAGCCTCGTCGTGATATGGAGCGATAACTTTTCTTTTGAGCATCACCGCTGCAACATTAAAATGATAGGTTTTGGACATTGTGCAAAACCAAATATCTTCAGAGCAGTTTTTCCAATTTGTTTTTGCGCCTCGTCCCTTTTCTCGCTCAAAAGTGATGCGGTTTTGAATCTCAAAGTATTTTTTAGCAACGTTGAAGACTGCACCGGATGATTTCCAATCGCCACAAATATAAATAGAAGCGGTCGGCTTGAGAAGCCGGATCACTTTACTCACCCAGGAATCTAGCCATCTTTCATATTTTTCTGACTCCATCTCCTTGAAAGTCGCGAGATTGAATGTCTTGTTAAGGTTATAAGGAGGATCTACAAAGACTAAATCAATAAACTTGCTGGGGAGATAATCCAAAACCTCAAAAACGTTTTGGTGTATTGTTTTATTCAAAATTTCCTCAACAGAAACCGGCTCATTTACTTTAATGAGTCGTTTTTTGTATTCTTCCCGCTCACTATCGCTAAGCATAATAGTATGATTGCGAGGAGCTCGATTTTTAGAGGCACCATGAAACATGTTTGTTTGATTTAATAATAGCTTATTTGTTGCCTTGCATCAAACACAGAGTCTTGACTTATTTTCAGGAAGGTTTTATATTGAATCCATAAAGATTGGCCCTCGGGGCCGTTTTAAGATAGAATTAAACTATGAAAATACAAAATCCTTTGAATCGCATACTCGGAGCACTCAATTTTTTTCGCGAAGTCAAAATGGAGGGAAAACGGGTAAATTGGCCCACGCGCGAAAAAACCATCAAAGATACGATTATTGTTATTCTGTTTGCGGTTACTATTGCTCTGTTTTTGAGTTTTTTTGACTATGCGTTTCAGTTTCTATTGAATACTCTTCTTATTTAATCGTATGCCCAAACAACAAGTTGCAGAAGAACGAAACTGGTATGTTATTCATACCTATTCTGGATACGAAGACGCGGTTGCGCGCAATCTTAAGCAAAGGATTGAGTCTTTGGGCATGGAAGACAAAATTTTTAATGTATTGGTGCCTAAAGAAAAAAAGATTAAAATTAAAAACGGCAAACGCAAGATTGTGGAAGAAAAAATATATCCAGGATATGTGCTTGTGGAAATGGTAGTTACCGACGATTCGTGGTATGTGGTGCGAAACACGCCCAACGTAACTGGTTTTGTGGGTTCAGGCACCACTCCTATTCCGGTTTCACAGGAAGAAATTCAATATCTGCAAAAGCGCATGGGCGTGGAAACCCCGCACTATGAAATTGAAGTTGAAGCAGGGAATAGCGTTAAAATCACCGATGGTCCTTTTAAGGATTTCGATGGAAAGGTTTCGGAAGTAGACAAGCAACGCGGCAAGATAAAGGTTTTAGTGAATATGTTTGGTCGAGACACGCCAGTCGAATTGGACTCGCTTCAAATTCAGAAATTATAACATTACTGAATTAACGCATGAGCGAATTCGTTAACTCGTTAATTCGCTAATCGAGTAATTAAAACAGCATGGCAAAGAAAATCAAAGCAATCGTAAAAGTTCATATTCCGGCAGGGCAAGCCACGCCAGCCCCTCCTGTGGGCCCTGCGTTGGCGCAGCACGGAGTAAATATTGGTGAATTTATAAAACAATTCAACGATGCCACGCGCGACAAGCAAGGCTTTAAACTCCCTTGCGAAATCATTGTATACGAAAATAGAACGTTCGAGTTTAAGGTTCACCAACCTCCAGCCTCTGCTCTTATCAAAAAAACTCTTGGCATTGAAAAAGGTTCTGGCACTCCCAATAAAGAAACAGTAGCCACGATGACCAAAGCGCAGCTCAAGGAAGTCGCAGAGAAAAAAATGGAGGATCTAAACACCAAAGATATAGATAAAGCAATGAAAATCGTGGGAGGCACTGCAAAGTCAATGGGCATCAAGGTAGAGTAAAGATATGGTATTGTCGGATCAAGATATTAAAAAAGCGATTGCAGAAGGAAGAGTACGCGTAAGTCCTGCGCCTGATTTTGAAAAACAGCTGGGCCCCTGTTCGCTCGACTTGCATATGGGCAATGTAATGAAAGTGTTTAAGCCCTCACCCTATCCTTATTTGGATTTAAAAAGAAAGATCGACATGGAAGCCCTCATGGAAGAAATTGTGGTGGGGGAGGGCGAACCTTTTGTTTTGCAGCCGCGTGATTTTGCTTTAGCTCTCACGAAAGAAGAGTTTGAGCTTCCCAATAATTTAATGGCGCGGCTTGACGGTCGGAGCTCGCTTGGCCGCTTGGGTTTGGTGGTGCATTCCACTGCAGCAAGGTTTGATCCCGGCTGGTCAGGAAAAGCAGTAATGGAACTCGGCAACTTAGGTCCAATGCCCATCATCATCTACGAAGGAATGCGCATTTGCGCGCTCACCTTTGAAGAGCTCTCAAGCCCTGCCTTGGAATCTTACAGTTCAAGCACCAAGCGCAAATACGCAAAGCAAATTGAAACTCCCCAAGCCAGCAAGATCAACCAGGAATTTTCAGAACAACAATAGCAAAAGCGAGTTGCGGCAAGATTTGATACCTTGTGACCGCGATCGCTGTTACAGCGTACTTTGTACTTTTCGTGCTTCTATCCTGCCATTTTGCCAGTGGTAGGGTCATAGAGACCTCCGGCAATAGTGAGGTCTGCCTTTATCGAAGGATATGAATTATATTCCTGGAGAGTAACAAGATCGGGTCGAAAGTCCTCAAGGTCCTTTAAGAAAGGATCAATCGTTACTCGTGGAAGAGGTCTTGGCGTTCTCATAAGTTGCTCTTTTACTTGATCAATGTGGTTCTCATATATGTGATAATCACCAAGGGTATGAATAAATTCTCCGGGCTCATATCCTGCAACTCGTGCAAGGATCAGAGTGAGTAATGCGTAGCTTGCAATGTTGAACGGTACTCCTAAAAAAAGATCAGCCGAACGTTGATAGAGCTGGAGCGATAGTTTACCGTCTCTTTGGGAAATTTGATACATATTGTGGCAAATAGGAAAGCGGCTGGCATCTTCATTGGTTGCCATGGTGTAGAGATATTCGGGATTCCAGGAGTTTATGATGAGATTTTTTGCATCAGGGTCGTCTTTGAGTTCCTGTATCGCCCATTTGAGTTGATCAATAGTTCTGCCTGGTGTGCGCGTGGGCCATCGTCTCCATAATTCGCCGTAGATTCGTGGAAGCTCTCCGTGTTCTTTTGCGAATTCTGCATCGCTTGCTATTTTTTCAATAAACTCTTCTTTCGTAAGCTGAGGCGCCAAACCCTCACTCATTTTTTTGTTATATATTTTATAAGGATAATCGTCCCAGATATGAACACCGTTATCCACGAGATATTTAATATTCGAACTTCCAGAGATAAACCAATAGAGTTCCCCCAAAACTCCCTTCCAATATATTTTTTTGGTAGTCAGAAGGGGAAATCCTTGCGCCAGATCATACCGCGTTTGCGCACCAAACAAACTATACAAAACAATATCGGTGCCGCGATCCACCTTTTTAATACCTTTTTCCAAAACATCTGTAAGCAAATTAAGGTATTGGTATTCAGCATGCATTATGCTATTATAGCATATGCAAACATTCATTATAGCAGCCCTCACGGCAGATGGGTTTATAGCAAGAAATTCAAGTCATTTGGCAGACTGGACGAGCAAAGAAGATAAGCAGTTTTTTACTCAAAAAACCAAAGAGGCAGGAGTGGTGGTAATGGGTTTGAATACCTTCAAAACCATTGGGAAACCCCTTCCTGGCCGCCACAACATCGTTTACGCACCCCCAGAACAGGACCCAATTGAAGGAGTGGAAATTACCCAAAAACCTCCTCAAGAGCTCATCAAAGACCTTGAGAATAGGGGATATAAGGAAGTAGCGATCTGCGGCGGCGCCACCATTTATACCATGTTCATGGAGGCCATCGTAGTGGATACACTATATCTTACCATAGAGCCAATTGTCTTCGGCTCTGGAATTCATCTCTTCAACAAAGAATTCGACAGAAAACTCGAACTGAAATCTACTCAGAATCTTAACCAGCAAACTATTTTGCTCGAATATGGAATAGTAAAATAATTGCTATAGCAAGAATATTACCATGAATTACACTTTCTCATATGGTTTTAGGAATTGAAGAACTACACAAGTTAGTGAAAGAGCAAAAACTCGTGGAGAATTTATCAGAGCGCGAGATGACAAACCCCGAGGGAGCGGGATTTGACTTGAGAATAGGGGAGTTATATGAGGTTTTTGGCGAAGGGTTTTTGGGCGTGAAAGAACGCGAGACGCCGCAGATGAGCCTTCTTTCAAAATATGAAGAAGGAAAAATAAAGACTGTTTTTCTCAAGCCGCACACGTATTATGTGCTCCAGACCATAGAGAAGGTGAATATGCCCGAAGACCTTTTAGCCATTATGACTCCGCGGTCCACTCTTTTCAGATCAGGAATCTATATCTTTGGCGGCCAAGTGCCTCCTGGATATAAAGGCGGCTTGAATATGGGGGTATACAACTTTCGAGACAAAGAGTTTAAACTTGAAATGGGAGCCCGGGTTGTGCACATTATGTTTTTTGAGGTGAGGGGCAAAGGAAATTTGTATCGCGGCCAATGGCAAGGCGGCCGCGTGACTACAACCGAAAAAGAAACCCAAGTATAGCACATTAGCTCTTTTTACACATGAAGAAGGGGAGGAGGAAAAACGATGGAGCTTCAAGCGAGAATCATGGAGCTTTTTGCCTCGAGAAAGAGGGGAGATCAAAAAACAAGGAAAACGTTAGCTCTGTTACTGGTGGCGTGGATAGTTCAGCGAAACATCCATTCCCTTAGTGAAGTTGTCCAGGTGTTTTGCCCGGAAATACTCGATGAGCGCCACCCATCTCGGACTCCCAAGTTAAGAGACTTGAGAGGATTGATAACTCTTGGCATACAGATTGCCGACGAGCTGAAAAGCCGCGGTGCGCAGAACGAAACAGAGAAAATGTTTCTTTCGCTGGTAGGGGAGAAATTTGATGGGATAGAATACTCTGATTTTGCTCATCTGATTAAGGGAAAACGGGGACAAGAAATACTTGCCACACGCAAACTCAGTCCTGAAGAGCGAACCGCTTTTGAAGAAATTGTCAAAGGATCCTGCACAACTGTTGTGGAGCTTATGCGTATGCTCTTTCCAGGAGTAAGAAGTTCCACAGAACAGGGCGGTAAGCCTTATGCAGAAGCGAAAAGTATCGTGAAGAGTGTTTTTAAGAAGGTGGAATTGATAGTTGGCGCAGGAAATTCCATTCCACTTGATGCAGAAACAAAGAAGTGGCGGGATGCTCTGTGTGCAAGAAACTTGCTGCCTTCTACCTCGCAAGAACTCACAGCGATTCTTAAGCGATTCCTCGAGAGAAAGCCGCCACGAACATCGAACCCGAAGAACTCGTGGGTGCGGCATTCTGCGGAAGAACCAAAAAGTTCTGGCGATCAAGAAAAGGCGAAGCCCTTGATGCCCTCGACTGCTTCTTGCAGCAATACTGAAGGACATCACTGGGTGATTGAACCTCCTCAAGGTCCCACCAGCACTGGGAAATGCAGGTACTGTGGAGTTTCAGGAGAATTCCAGAATGCGCCTCCTAAATCGCCCTGGGAAGTTACCAGCAGCAGGTTCTCTCCTTCGAGACCTAGCCGCGAGCTCCCATAGGCCCGTGGAAGCAATTTCAAGGATGGTTTGCAAACCCAAACCATCCTTTTTTCTTCTCTTCCTTCTTTTGGACAAATCTGCTATAATCGAGCTGCATGAAAAAGAATCCGTACCCTGGAAAGTTTATTGTCTTTGAAGGTATTGATGGGTCTGGCAAATCGACTCAAGCTAAATTACTCATTGAACGGCTTCACAAAGCAGGGTATCGAACCGCATTTTTTGACTTCCCGCAGTATGGAAAGAAATCTGCGGGACCTGTTGAGGAATACCTGGCAGGTAGCTACGGTTCTTCGCTACAAGTAGGTCCCTACCGAGCTTCGATAATGTTTGCCGTCGATCGATACGACGCAAGTTTTCAATTAAGGGAATTATTAAAAGAAGGAAAGATCGTGATCAGTGATCGATACGTTGGGTCAAACATGGGTCATCAAGGAGGAAAAATAAAATCCTTTGTTCGAAGAAAACAATTTTTTCAGTGGCTCCAGGATTTAGAATACAATCTATTTAAAATTCCTAAGCCCCATATAACCTTTTTCCTTCATGTCCCTTGGAAAATTGCAAAAAAACTTTGCGAGAACCCAGA
>CAYJRT010000004.1:0-2783 GCA_964372895.1 uncultured Candidatus Saccharibacteria bacterium | reverse complement strand
CCCAGATCGCAGAAAAAATAAAAAAAGCGATATTCATGAAAAAGATATCGAGCACCTCAAGCAGGCAGAAAGGGCGTATCTGCACGCTGTTGCAACATTCCCAAGAGGTTTTACTGTGATAGAATGTGCTCCTGGTGGTGTTTTGATGCCTCCGGAAAGCATCCACGAGCAGATTTGGCGGGAAATAAAAAAATTGCTTTGAAAACTAGACAAAATCGCAAAGGAAGTCAGACTTCCAAACTATGAACTATACGCCAACTATTGGGTTGGAGCTACACGCTGAATTAAAGACCAAAAGCAAGATGTTTTGCTCTTGCGCGAATAATCCTTTAGAGCAGCGCCCCAATGTTAATATCTGCCCCATTTGCATGGGGCATCCGGGAACTTTGCCGGTAGCAAATGAGGAGGCAATAAGAAAAACCATCAAAGTTGGATTGGCTTTCGACTGCGAGATTGCCGAAAAATCAAAATTTGACCGCAAGAATTATTTTTATCCCGATCTTCCCAAGGGTTATCAAATATCGCAATACGACGCCCCGTTCTGCAAGAACGGACATCTGAAGGTAAAAGAAAGGGACATTCGAATCACCAGGGTGCACCTTGAAGAGGATACTGGCCGTTTGGTTCACGGCAAAGAAGGAAGCGGAATGCCCACCCACGAGGAAATTCAAGGATTCGATTCCGTGCAATTAGTCGAAAAATATAAAAAAGATGAATATAGTCTAGTTGATTTTAACCGGGCTGGGGTGCCCCTGCTTGAATTGGTAACTGAACCCGATATCCAGTTAGCAAGCGAGGCAAAACAATTTGCTCAAGAGTTGCAGCTCATTTTGCGCTATGTTGGTGCCTCTGACGCAGATATGGAAAAGGGACAAATGAGAGTGGAAGCCAATGTTTCAGTTCGACCAGAGGGGCAAGCACAGCTTGGAACAAAAGTGGAGGTGAAAAATCTTAATTCTTTTCGAGCTGTCGAGAGAGCAATCGAGTATGAGATTAAGCGTCAAACTGAAGTTTTAGAGTCAGGAGGGAAAATTGTGCAAGAAACCCGTGGCTGGGATGATGGAAAAGGAGAAACCTTTGTCCAAAGAGAAAAGGAATCTGCTCATGAGTATCGCTATTTTCCAGAGCCTGATATTCCGCCTTTTGAATTTTCAAAAGAAGAGATCAAAGCTATCCGAGCCGAATTACCAGAACTCCCCCAGGCTCGTCGAGAAAGATTTGAGAAAGAGTATGGACTTGTGGAGAAAACTCTAGAAGTGCTTGTGGTCAATAAAGATCTCGGAGAGTATTTCGAGCAGGGCATTAGTGAACTAGGAGAACATATATCTCATGAAAAGATGGAGAGACTCATTAAACTATCTTCAAACTACCTTGTTTCAGATCTCCAAGGACTTCTTGGAGGAATGTCTGTGGAGGACAAAAAATTTCTGATTACCCCCGAAAATTTCGCCGAGCTTATGGATATGATCGCAGACGAAAAAATCTCTACTCCCGTGGCCAAATCAGTTCTTAAAGAAATGTTTGAAACGGGAGCTGATCCTCATCATATTGTCGAAGAAAAAGGACTATCTCAACTGTCGAATACTCAAGAACTCCAAAATATTGTTCAAAAAGTAATAGCTGAAAATCCCAAACCGGTTGAGGATTATAAAAATGGTAAAATGAATGCTCTCCAATTTTTAGCTGGCAAAATCATGGCAGAAACACGCGGCAAAGCCAATCCCCAAATTATCCAAGACCTCCTTGGGCAAGCTCTTGACAAGGTTTAATTGAAGAGTTCTACAGCAAATACAAATAATAGTTCTTTTTAGCTGTACGATCCCTGTTCAGTTCGTGGCAAACAACTGGCTGGGCAGGGACTCAAATCAATCAAATCCAAAAATAGAAGCAACGAACCTGTCGAGGAGAAAAAACTCTCCTCTATTTTTTATCAAGAGTTTGTACTAAAGAGAATTGGTATTATAATGAACTTATGGAAAAAAGATCGTTGTGGAACAAAATGATAGGAGAAGGAGAGCAGATTGTCTATGAATTCACGATTGGAAAAAGATATCGAGAGTTAAAATTTTTCGTTTGGTTAGTTCTTCTTGCTACAATTTCTGTAACAATTGGCATCTTTTTGGGAGCGAGGCATCCCATATTTCTTGGTGTATCCGGGGTTTTCTTTCTTTTGCTTCTCATAAATACGGTCTATTATTTATTCTATCTTCCACAAGCGAATGCCTATGCGCTTACCACCAAACGAATTTTGATTCACCGAGGTTGGTTAAATCGTCACACCACAAGCATCAACTATGATCAGGTTACCGATGTTTCTATTATCCAAACATTTTTTGAACGCATTCTCGCTAACTCCGGGACCGTACGCATTAATACCGCCGGAACGGGGGTGCACGAAGTAATTTTAAATCATATCGAAAATCCTTACGAAGTGAAGAAAAAACTTGGAGAAATCTCATAACCTGGAAACCTCCAAGCATTTTGATCTTAATTGCAAACAGACCATGTTCTATTTTCTCTGACAGAATACCCTGTGGCTTGCCGCAGGGTATTCTATTTTACAAAATTTCGAATCAATTCGTTTGTATCCTTGAAATTTGAAATCCATTGAATTCTTTTGTCCTTTTTGAGCCATGTCATTTGGCGGCGGGCAAAATGCTCGATTGCTTTTTGGAGTGGAACAATCATTTCTTTTTTTGAAATTTTTCCCTGAAGGAAACGTGCAATGAAACGATATTCCAAGCCAAAACTTTCTAATCTTTCCCAGGATAATCCCGAATTTC
>CAYJRT010000003.1:0-20120 GCA_964372895.1 uncultured Candidatus Saccharibacteria bacterium | reverse complement strand
TGGTGCCCTCGAGAGGAATCGAACCCCTATTACAAGATCCGGAATCTCGCGTTCTATCCGTTGAACTACGAGGGCGTCACTCTCTAATGCGGTCGTCCCTTAAAAACAACGGTTTTTAATATTTTCCTCGCCTCAATTTGTTTATCTCGTAAGCTGCGATGCCAAAGGCAACGGCAACATTCAAAGATTCTTTTTGGCCGCGCATTGGTATTGCGATTATAGCATCTGCGCCGCTCAAAACCGAAGCCGACACGCCTTTCACTTCATGGCCAATAACGAGCGCTAAAGGAAATCTTGGCTTGAACCCTGGGAGAAAAATACTTCTCTTTGTTTGCTCGAGCGCTGCCACAAAAACTCCTTGCGCCTTCAGTTGCTCTACCAAACGCCAAGTTTGTTTGCGATATTCCCATGGCACAACTTTTTCCGCGCCCAAAGCAGTTTTTGAAATTTTGCTCGACGATGGTTTTCCAGAAATTCCGCAGAGAAAAACTTTATCTACTGCCAGCGCATCTGCCGTGCGAAAAATCGATCCGACATTTTCCAGACTTCGAATATTGTCTAGAACAACGAAAAACGGACCCATACGAAGTTATTCTGCTCATTTACATTTTGGTGCGCGAAACCCGAATGAGCCCGGAACAAGGGATAACCTCGATTCCCTGCTTTTCAAACTCATCCAAAATAAGGTTCATCCCAAGAGAATCAGAAGACATATGGCCTGTTACCACAATATTCATATTGGCAGCTTCAGCTTCTTTTTTACTGTCTTCGGTAATGTGCATATCAACAATCGTGCCAATACCAGCTTGCGCCATTTTTTCATACAGCTTTGCAGGAGGTTCGGTTCCGCCTGTCATGCCCACATAAATGGTGCCGCAGCGATTCTCTGGTTTCCCTGAAAAAATCTTTGGGCCCATGCCCATTTCCGTTGCTTTTTCGTATTCTTCAATGGTGTGCAAAAAACGCAGCAAATCCTCAACTCGTTCTGGACTCTCTGCTTCAATCTTCTCGCGCAAAAATTTGGCAACTTGATTGTCTGCTACCGTATGCATGCACATTAAATTCACGCCGAGGAGTCTCGCTGCATCAACTGTTCGCCACGCATTTCTCGGATTGATACTTCGGAATACTTCGGATATTTTTTCTTGCAGCAACCCCTCGGCAATCGTAATCGGCACACCATATTCATTCAAAAGATCTGCCTGCATTTCCATTACTTCATGAAGATCCGTAAACGCTCTTCCGTTAGGATGATGGGAAATAACGAGATCGATATCATTTAGTTGTTTTGCGAGCAGAATTTCTGCAGCCTCAATATCAATGCCCACGAGCGCCTTTTTGATTTCCCTGTCGTCTGCAACGTAAAGTACACGCGTATCAGAATACGGATGCTGCAAGGATTCTGAATCAAACTCTTCTTTCTCGTGTCCTGAAAGTTTTTCAAATTTTGCTCGCTTTCTTTCGAGCAGTTTTTCTACGCGCTCTCTGCCTCGCGAATCTGCCTCAATGCCCTTCTCTATGGATAACTTATAGATGTCGCTAATTTTCATTGTGATAAAGTTTTTCTATCTGCTTCTTTTGTTCTTCCAAATCGAAAACCGTACGCCTAATACGCGCCTTTTCCTTTCTGATATGTTTTCGCGTGCTGTTTGGAATTTTCATTTTCTGTTTCGCCATAGCTCTCTATTCATACCACACCCTACTATCTTTGGAAAGAGGAGAGTTTTGCAAACTCTTCTTTAACCACCCTGCGTTCATCCCATGGAATTCTCTTGCCTCCAGCCACGGCAATTGCATCTTCTGATCCTTTGCCACTTACCACAACCACATCGCCTTCTCGCGCTAGTGATAATGCCTTTTGAATCGCCTCTCGCCTATCAAGAATCTTATGTTTTAGAATTTGGATTTTGGAATTTGGATTTTGCGAAAATCCAGCTTCAATTTGATTTATAATATCGGCTGGATTTTCGTCATACGGGTCTTCGTTGGTCAAAATAATAGTGTCGCAATACGAGGAGGCGATTTTGCCCAAAATCGGCCGCTTCCATTTGTCGCGGCCACCACCGCAAGCTCCAAACACACAGATAAGTTTTTTGGGCTCAAACAAACGCCTGATCCCAACATACAAATTCTCAAGCGCTTTGGGGGTTACCGCGTAATCAATCATCGCGCAAAAAGGCTCGGTAATAATAGGCTCTGTTCTTCCTGGCATTCTTGGCATTTTTGCTAACGCAGATTGGCATACCTCCATTGAAATTCCATGCGCCAACCCAACACTCACCACGGCCAAAACATTATACGCATTAAACTGCCCGATCAGCCGAATCTTAAACTCTACCCCATTTATTCGAAAGCTTGTTCCCTCGCGATGCTCAACAATGTTCTCTGCAACAAGATAGTGAGTAATATCTCGCAAAGAACGCGCTCTTTGGAAACCATACACGTATGTCTCTTTCGAAGGAATCCGAAGGAAATGTGCTGCGTTCTCGTCATCTCCATTTATTACGTGCACCTTTTTTGCAGCAAAAAACAATTTTTGTTTTTCTGCGCGATATTGCTCAAAAGAACCATGCCTTTCAATATGCTCTGGCGACAAGTTGGTAATGACTGCCGTGTGAAAGTTTAAAAAACGATGGCGATGCTGTAAAATTCCTTCGGAGCTCACTTCAATGATTGCGTGGGTGCAACCTTCTTTGAGGGCTCGCGCCAAGAACTTTTGCAAAAACATTCTGCCTGGCATTCCCATCTTCAACGTGTTTTTCCACTTGTTTTCTCCTATTTGAAACCACACCGAAGAAGTGGAGCAGGTTTTGTATCCTGCTTCTTTGAAAATTCTGGTGATCATTTCTGTGGTTGTAGACTTGCCATCAGTGCCAGTCACCCCAATCACAAACATTCGTCTGGCCGGAAAACCATACAAAACAGCACCCAAAAATGCCCACCCAAAGTGGTACCAACCCAGAAGAAGCTTTGGAATAAACCTTCTCATGATAATACCTTAGCACAGTTTTCGCCCTAAAAAATGTTAAAGCCCCTCCCAATCAATTGCTGGAGAAGGGCTTCTGCTATCTCCGCACAATCTTTAACGCCTCTTTGATTTTTTGTTCAGGGTCCGTAATCTCTACAGGAATTCGTGAAAGAGCATCGCGAGCTTCTGCCCTCGAGAACCCAAGACTCACGAGAGAATCCACAACCTCGTCTCTGGCCGGTCGCTTATTCTCAAACCAGTCAAACTTACCTGTAAGCTCTACAATGAGTTTTTGTATTTTCTTTTCCCCAATTCCTTTGATGCGGAAAAAGGAGGTATTGCGCTGGTCAATTGCCTTCTTAATATCTTCTGGTTTCCCAAGTGAAGCTAAAATCATTGCGGCCTTGGGCCCTATTCCAGAAATGCTGCGAAACAACGCAAAAAGCTTTAATGCCTCAAACGAGGGCAAACCATATAGTTCCATAGTTTCTTCTTTTCGCACCTGAAGCGCACAGAACATTTCTACTTCTTGCCCCTGTTTCAGCTCCCTATACAACCCTTCGGGCACAAACACCTTATATCCTACTCCGTTCGTTTCGAGTATGATATAATCAGAGTCTTTCAGGAGAATTTTCCCTTTCAAGTATGAGATCATACCTTCATAGTAAATGAAATTTAAGTTAGTTTCAAAGTTTAAACCTACGGGAGATCAACCGCAGGCAATTGGAAAACTCGTGGAAGGCATCCAAGCTGGCGTAAAGCACCAGGTGCTTTTGGGCGTAACAGGCAGCGGAAAAACATTCACCATGTCCAACGTGATTGCAAAAACTCAAAAACCGGCGCTTGTCATATCACCGAACAAAACCTTGGCCGCCCAATTATATCAGGAATTCAAAGAATTTTTTCCAAAAAACGGCGTGCACTATTTTGTTTCTTATTACGATTACTATCAACCTGAAGCCTATATCCCCCAAACCGACACCTATATCGAAAAGGACGCCAAAATCAATGATGTGCTCGACCGCCTACGACACGAAGCAGTACAAGAAGTTCTTTCTCGGAAAGACGTGATCATCGTGGCATCAGTTTCCTGTATCTACAACATAGGCTCGCCCGAAGAATATCAACGCGTAGCTCTCGAAATCAAACCTGGACAACAAATCAAGCGCCGAGACTTTCTCTCGCATCTTACAGCACTGCAATACCAACGAAATGACACTGACTTTGGGCCTGGCACCTTTCGTGTCCGAGGTAATGTTATAGAGATTCATCTCGTAACTGGAAAGCAACTCCTGCGTATTGAATTTAATGGCGATCAAATTGAATCGGTTGCTACTTCTTCCGACACTCTTAACCCGCAATACTCAATACTACATACGAAACACCAATTGTACCCTGCCAAATTCTGGGTCACGCCAGAAGACAAATTAAAAATTTCTCTGCACAACATACGACTTGAACTTCAAGAACAACTCCAATTTTTACACAAAAAGAAAAAACTGTTGGAAGCACAACGGTTAGAGCAACGCACCAACTATGACCTCGAAATGATCGAAGAATCTGGATATTGCCATGGAATTGAAAATTACTCAAGGCATTTTGAATTTCGGAAAGCCGGAGACCCTCCCTACACCTTATTAGACTACTTTGGCAAGGATTTTCTCGTATTTGTTGACGAGAGCCATCTAACCATTTCTCAATTTAAAGCAATGTCGGTTCAAGATCGAATGAGAAAAGAAGCGCTTATCCAAAATGGGTTTCGGCTTCCTTCAGCAATCGACAACCGACCACTTACATTTGAAGAATTCTTTAAAAAAGTTCCCAAATTTGTGTATGTTTCTGCAACACCAGGAGGATTTGAACTTCGAGAATCCCGCGCCAATGTCGTAGAACAACTCATTCGCCCAACAGGACTTGTGGAGCCTGCCATCGAAATACGCCCCACACAAAACCAAATCCAGAATCTGATGGATGAGATAAAGAAATTAGCAGCAAAGAAACAGAGAACTCTTGTGGTTACTCTTACGAAGCGCCTTGCAGAAGAAATTGCTACGTATCTTTCAGAGCGCGATATTCGAACTCAATGGCTGCACTCTGAAGTAAAAACTTTAGAGCGCCCTGCGATATTAGAAAATCTTCGGAAAGGGACTTACGACGTACTTGTGGGAATCAATCTTTTACGGGAAGGGCTCGACTTGCCTGAAGTTGCGCTCGTTGCGATTTTAGACGCTGATAAAGAAGGATTTTTGCGAAACGACACAACGCTTATTCAAACTATGGGAAGAGCAGCGCGACATCCTGAAGGAAGAGCAATTCTCTACGCAGACAAAGTAACATACTCGATGCAACAAGCCATCAAAGAAGTGGAGCGCCGAAGAAAAATCCAGGAAAAATATAATAAAAAACACGGCATAACTCCAGAAGCAATTGTAAAGGCAATTCGCAAATGGCCCTTCCCGCAAAAAGCAAAACCAGCCCTTGAAAATGAACTGATGCTTATCCACGACATCGAGATATTAGAAAAAGAAATGAAAGAGGCTGCTGACAATCTGGATTTTGAACGCGCCGCCCAAATCCGCGACTTGATCAAAAAGTTAAAAACGAAAAATGATAAGTGAAAATAGTATAGTAAAAAACTTACTTTATTAAGGATACCATGGTATTATTAGTAAAGTAATACTATGAAGTATAAATACTATTTTCGAAAGCCGAGATCAGAGGTTACAAGAGACATTTTCCAGTGGCTTCTTGTGGGAGGAGTAATAATGATTGCAGCAACGTCGCCTTACTTTGGTATTCACGCATGGCGTGCGTTTCAAAAACATCAAAATAAGAAATATCAGAAGCGCAGTTTCTCTGATATCTTTACGCGCCTACACAGAAAGGGGTTCATTATAACAGAACAAAACGGTCATAGTCTTCGTATCACCCTTACGTCGCAGGGACGCAGATTTGCAGGATACTTGCAAATCGATGGTCTGAAAATTCAACAACCAAAGAAGTGGGACAGAAAATGGAGACTAGTGATGTTCGATATAGCCCAACCGAAACGCAAGCATCGAAATGCATTGCGTGGAAAACTTGAAGAGCTCGGATTTGCCCTATACCAAAAAAGTGTCTGGCTTCATGCGTTTGATTGTCGTGATCAGATCTCCATACTCAAAGATTTTTTTGGCTTGAAGGAAAATGAAATATCCCTTATTGTTGCAGCAAAAATCGATCGGGAAGCATACTTTAAAAAACGATTTAAACTTTAATCCTCTCAAAAGCTGCTTGACTAATCAGACCATGGTCTTTTTTATAAAGCAGGTACTGAAACAAAAACATTGTCTTCGTTTAGACTCTTGCAAAATTTCCAGAGTCGTGTAATATAATTTTGAGCTTACAACTCTTTCATTTTGAATTTTGCATTTGACTGAGTGTAGCGAAGGAACATGCCAATAACAAAATCAGCAAAAAAAGCCCTGCGGCAAACAGCTAAAAAAAGAGTGAGAAATCTCCAGCGAAAAAATACCCTTAAAACCCTTGTGAAGCACGGGAGGAAATTTGTTGAACAAAAAAATTGGCAAGAGGCGCAAAAGCTTTTGCCTCAGGTTTACAAAGCCTTAGATAAAGCTGCCCAACGCCACGTTATTGCAAAAAACACGGCGGCACGAAAGAAATCGCACCTTACGAAACTCTTTCAAACAAAACCTACAGCCGGGCGATAAGAAGATCGAACACTCCTTCTGGCTCTACTTTGCCTGTTTTGAGGTTTCTATCCACAACAAATAACTTCTCATAGATAGCTTTGAGGTCTTGCAAAGAAAATCTTTCTGCAACTCGCAGCCCTTTCTTAAATATATACGGATGCAGTTTTGCTTTCTCAAGCATTGCTCCCAAAGATAATTTTCTCTCTACCATATCTCGAATTTGCAACAGAATTCTGAATTGATATTGCAGCATGGAAAGCAAGTAAAATGGTGCGTCGCCCTTTTCTAAGTGCCGATACAAGAGCGCCAAAGCCTGTTTTTTGTTTTTTTGGGCGACTGCCTCAATTGTTGCAAAAATATCAGCGTCGACGGGCACGCTTGTGAACACTGCGATATCTGATTCTTTTACTCGTGCATCTTCCTCTGTTTTTTTCCACGCCGCGATTTTTTTAATTTCACCAGAAAGCTGCCAAAGATTATTTCCTATGGAGCGCGCCAATGTTTCTTGGGCTCGCGGAGTTATTGCGCGATTATAGCGCAAAAATTCTTTCTCAATCCAGAGTTTCAGTTTCGCGTTCGGCAGAAGCAAAAATTCCTGATGTTTTGTATTTTTTTGCAACCATTGATACAGCGCATGTTTGCTCTTTTCTTTAATTTCTTGCGCCTGGAACACCACCACGATATGACGCGCACTCTCTGCCAAATGTGTTCGGCTCTCAAAGATAAACCCTTCGAACTCTTTATTTTGAAAGAGATTTCGAAAAATCACAAACTGCTTTGACTCAAACAATGAACTGGTTTCCAGGAAGTTTTTAAACTCTTGAGTGTCCCCTTCCGAACAATCAAAATCCCGCACTTGGACTGCGTGCGGGTATGCGGCCTGATACTTTTCTCGAATTTCTTTGAGTTTTTGCTGCGCCCGATAGGTATCGGTGCCATGAAGAAACAAGATCATTTCGCCTCCTTACTTTCTTTAGGATGGAGAACAGTTTTGATACGATCCACAATCTCTCCGGGCGTAAAATGCGCTTTGATTAAATAATCTTGCGCGCCCAAATCAATTCCTTTTTGCACGTCGTCTCTTTGGCCTAAATTGGAAAGAATAATAACGGGTACGGAAGCCAAACTCGGATCTTTTTTCATTCTGCTCAACACCTCAAACCCGTCCATACCGGGCAAAATAAGATCGAGTAAAACGAGATCCGGCTTTTCTTTTTTCATTTTCAAAAGCCCTGCTTCTCCCTCGGGAGCTTCGGTAACTTCATATCCTTCTTTCCCCAGCTTCTGAATAATCAGCTCGCGTAGAAATTTATCGTCTTCGATAAGTAAAATAGTAGACATAAACACTTAAAAATTTATTGCGCCTCTCCAATCTGCTGTTGCACTTTTTCCAATACCTCCTGCGGATCAAACTCCGTCTTAATCAACCAATCGCGCACTCCTGCCTCTCTTGCTTTCTCGATCTCTACAGGCTGCCCCGAATTTGAAATAATAATCACAGGAATTTTTCTCAATTCTTCGTCTTTCCTCAACTCCGAAAGGACTTCAAACCCATTCAAACGAGGAAGCACAATGTCCAAAAGCACTAAATGGGGACGTTCCTCTCGAATCTGCTTCAAAGCCGTTTCCCCATCCCTTGCCACAAAGGCGTAATAACCGGCTCCCCGCAGTTTCCTTTGCAACAAATCGCCAATCAGCTGCTCATCTTCCACAATGAGAATTTTCTTCATGCCGTTTATTGTATCTTACCTTGTTTTTCGCAGCAAGCAAAGCCTACAAGGAAACCTTTTCCACACCATCCCAGTTCTTTCCTTTTTTCACATCCACCTGCAGAGGGCAAGAAAGCGCATACACATTTTCCAACAGCTACTTTATAAAACGACTCTGTTTTTCTATGATATCATCTGCAATCTCAAACAACAATTCGTCGTGAATTTGCAAGAGCATGCGTGTTTCCTCTTGAGAAGGCTTCAATTCCTTATAAATCCTTACCATTGCCATTTTCACCAAATCAGCCAGACTCCCCTGAATAGGATGATTTTGCGCCATTCGTTCTCCTGCAGCGCGCAGATGGGGCGTACTCGAATTTACCTCGGGAAGATATCTCCTTCTTCCAAACATTGTTTCTACATACCCATGACTTCTCGCAAATTCCTTCGTTTTTTCCATATATTCATAGATTTTTGGAAAACGAACAAAATACTGCTCAATAAAAGCGCGTGCTTCCTCGAGCGGGATTCCCGCAGATTTTGAGAATCCCACAGCCCCCATCCCATACAATATGCCGAAATTCAGAGCTTTTGCCCGAAAACGCATCTCATCCGTCACTTCTTTGAGCGCAACCCCAAACACCGAAGCTGCGGTCATACGGTGAATATCCTTGCCCGCCTGAAAAAAGGAGCGCATGTGTTCATCGCCTGAAACATGAGCTGCTATGCGCAGTTCCATTTGCGAATAGTCAAAAGAAACCAATGAAAATCCTTGTTCTGCGATAAATCCCTTTCGAATACGCTTTCCCCACGCGCCCGAATTAGGAATATTCTGAAGATTGGGTTCTGCAGAGGAAATACGACCCGTTGCGGCCCCCAATTGATCAAAATGGGTGTGTACTCTGTCTTTCTCGTCTGAAAGCAATGGAAGCGGCCTGGCATACGTGGTGAGAAGTTTCTGGATTTCCCGATAGCGAAAAAGCTCTTCCACAATCGGATGACTTCCTCGAAGCTTCTCTAATTCGCTCGAAGCCGTAGAGATTACGCCTTTTGGAGTTTTTTTTAATCCTTTCTGCGAAAGCGCCAAATTTTGAAACAACACTTCAGAAAGCTGCTGCGTTGAATTAATGTTAAACTCTTTGTTTGCATGTGTATGGATCTTTGTTTTCAAACCCTCAAGCGTTTCTTTCATTTCCTGCTGAAGTTTTCGAAAATAAGGCTTGTCAATTTTAATGCCTATTTCTTCCATTTGGCGCAACACCTGAACCAATTGTTTCTCTAGCGCATAAATCTCCTCTGAAAGTACCTGGTTTTGATACAGTTGTTCAATGCGCTCAAGAACTCCATTGTGCGCTTCTTGGTCTCTAGCCAAGAGTAACTGCCCTTTCTTTTGAATCACGGCGTCATTCCCGTTGAAACGTTTGATAAGTGATTCAAACCCAAAACGTCCCAGAGCTTCTCTTGCTTTTGAAAAATCTTCTTGCCATTTGAATTGGGGTAAGCGAAAGTCAATGGGCACTGCCTTCTCAATTGTTGCCAAGTGCTTGCTCAAAAAAGCCTGCTCTTTGTAATCTTTGAGAAGCTGGAGGATTCTAGGCTTAAGTTTCTTGTCTGCTTCTCCGCTTTCCACGCCAGCATACAGAGCATCCAAAGAACCATAGAGGTTGAGTAGCTCAATCGCGGTTTTCTCTCCAATTCCGGTAACTCCAGGAATATTGTCTGACGGATCTCCGCGCAGTGCCTTGTAATCGATAAGTTGCGCGGGCTTCAACCCCCCAAACTTTTTCTCTACCGCTTTCTCGTCGTATAACACCGTATCTTGCATGCCTTTTCGCATGGTGTATACTTTTGTTTTTTCGTTAACCAGCTGAAAAGCATCTTGATCTCCAGAGACAATAATGATTTCGAGTGCCGGATACACTTGTCTTGACCTCGCAAGCCTTGCAATCGTTCCTATACAATCGTCAGCCTCAAGCCCTTGTTTCTCATATGTTGGGATTCCGAGATTTTGGAGTGCGTCTTTCACCAAAGGAATCTGGGCATACAGTTCGTCTGGCGCTTTTACCCTTTTTGCTTTATATGCTTTAAACTTTTCGTGGCGCTGGGTAGGGCCAGGCGCGTCAAAAGCGGCAACGATATAATCGGGCTGAAGCTCTTTTGTTACCTTGAGAAACACCGAAAAGAACCCATATACAGCGTTTACCATTTCTCCCTTGGGCGTGCTCAAAGGGGGCAAAGCGTGATATGCCCGGTGAATCAGGGAGTTCGCGTCAATAATCAGCAATGTTTTTTCCTTTTCTTTCACACTTTGATGGTAACACAAAACCTCAAAACATCCACCGAATTGGCAGCTTTATAACAAAGAAATTTTGCGTTCGTTTTCTTTTGTAGTTTCAAAAGATACAACCATTATATCTTTAGGCAAAACTTTTTGTATGCGTTCTGGCCACTCAACAAAGACAAGATTTTTGGGGTCAGACACGATATTGTCCCAGCCAAGCTTACGTATATCCTCCTCATTCTCGATACGATAACAATCAATGTGATACAGCTCTTGAAATTTTGAATTTTGGATTTTATATTTCTTTATTATCACAAAGGTTGGGCTTAATATTTTCTCCTTAATGCCCAAACTTCTTGCAAATCCCTGCATAAAGGTAGTTTTCCCGCTGCCTAAATCCCCCTTTAATCCAACTACGCATGCGCCTTGAGATTTTTTGAGGCGATGAAATAAATCGTAAGAAAACTTTTTTGCTATGCGTTGTGTTTCTTTAGCAGAAAGAGTCGAAAAAACCTTCATATTGTATTCCATATCGTTGACTTTCCCCTTAAGATTCGCTACGGTAAAACCATGAACGTGGCGCAGCTTCTTGAACAATCAAAAACCGTTTCACTTATTCTTCCCAGGAGAACTCAAGAGAGCGACACGCAAGAGGCGCTGTTGCTTACGTGTGCGCTCAAAAAACTTGGCAAACAAGTTTCTTGCGAGCGCGACTCGGCTTCTCTTGCAGATTCTCCCGTACAAGAAAAAACCTTTCTTGTTTCTCTTAAAGGACTTGCCCCTTGGGTTGCAAGGGTGCGTTACGAAAAAGACGCCACAGATCTCAAACTCTATTTTACCTTAAACCAAAAAGAGGTTTCTCCGGAAGCTTTTTCTCTCCAGATTCAAAACCAGGCAGACCTTACGATTATTGTAGGAGATAAACTCCCTCAAAACAATGCTTACCAGCCATCACCTCTAACTCTTTCGGCAAACGAGGCAAAAAAACCACTCTTCAACCTGCTTTGTGCAAAAGAAGACCCATACACGAGACTCCTTGGTATGGTTTTGTCTAAACTTGAATATATCTCTCGTTTGCATACTCACATTATTTTACTTAAAGAAGAAGACTTCCAATCTGCGCATTCGGAACCGAAAAACCTTCCCCTCTTGGTTTCAGAACTCAAGGCAAGTTTTGGTGAGCAATCTTCGTATCTTTTTCTTTTCGATTCTTCCTTTGGGGCGCAAGGCATTCTGTGGAGCTCTTCTCTGCAGGTTCGGGCAAAATTTCGTGATATTGCCGGAGGGCAACAAAAAGGACCTTGGGTTCTCCTGCGCCCAGCCCCCTTAGCATCTGAACAACTCAAACATGCCTTCCTCTCCTAACTTTATTGCGCAAACAACCGAAGGGAAAGAAAGAGACCAGATTACCGGACAAATTCAAATTCCGGCTTCTTTAGTTGAAGAGACGCGCGCCACCGTACAAAACCTTACTCAACTTAAAGAAAGGCTTGCCGGCGTTACTCCAGAAAGCGTCACAAATTTCCTGCATGTCTTGTTAATTGCGAGCCTATCGCTTGATGCTTCAGACGCGCATATCGAGCCCGAAGAGCATGGAGCGAAAATGCGACTCCGCATTGATGGACTTCTTCACGATTTAATAAATCTTCCTTTCCACGCGTATGAAGCTCACCTCTCTAGAATAAAGCTTACCGCCCGCATAAAACTCAACGTATCAGATAAACCTCAAGATGGAAGATTTTCTTTTATTCTTAGCGACGATATCGTGGAGGCGCGCGTTGCCACGCTTCCCGCAGAATATGGAGAAGCTGTCGTGCTTCGCGTACTCAATCCTAAAAACTTAATTGCGTTAACCGAGTTAGGTTTACGCACAGAAGTTCTTCAAGTAATACAAAAAGGGCTCCAAAAGCCCAATGGCATGATAGCTGCAACGGGCCCTACCGGCTCTGGAAAAACCACAACATTGTATGCCTTTCTCAAAGAGATACAAACCTCGGAAATTAAAATCATTACCATTGAGGATCCCATTGAATATCATCTGGAAGGAATTTCCCAAACCCAAGTTCACCCCGAAAAAGGGTACGATTTTGCTTCAGGACTTCAAGCTATTGTACGGCAAGACCCAGACGTTATTTTAGTAGGAGAAATTCGAGACAAGGCAACTGCCCAGATTGCCCTTCAGGCAGCTCTCACTGGGCACCTTGTGCTTTCCACCCTTCACACGAACGACGCTCCTGGAACCATCGCAAGACTCACGAGTCTCGGAGCTGAACCCTTAAATATTGGGGCGGCTCTCAATCTCATTATTGGCCAGCGTTTAGTGAGAAAAGTTTGCAGTCGATGTACTACTTTTACAAAAGCAAGTGCGGGCGAGTTCGCTCAAATCAAAAAAGGGCTTCAAGAGGTACAAGATGCCTCAATTCCTGTTCTTTCATCGAGTCTCAAGCTCGCAAGAACGCAAGGTTGTAAGGAATGCAACTCAACCGGCTACAAGGGTCGCATTGGGGTATTCGAAGTCATTGTCGTGGATAGCGCCACAGAAGAATTTATTCTTCAAAAACCTTCATCCTCGAGCCTGCGCAAATTTGCCATAAAGCATGGAATGACTCCTATGTATCAAGACGGGCTTTTGAAGGTATTACAAGGCTTAACCACCATAGAAGAATTGATTCGGATTACAGGAGAAGAGAAAACATAAATCCCCCTAAGCTGGGGATCAATTTGGTATTTGGAACGCAAATGTGGAGTTATCCTAAGGAATAGCTCAGCATTACCCGTGCTACCCTTGAAATGATAATTCCAGATCCCCAGCTTAGAGGGATTGCTTTAATGGATAGGACATGTCCTAACAGATATGTATTATAAACCACAACAAAATGTTTGTCAAGAACCAGTTCGAAGAAACATTTGATGGGAATCTTCGCCCGCGCCGATGGGACGAATACTTAGGACAGGAAAAAGTGAAAAGCACTCTGAAGGTTATGCTTGAAGCTGCAAAAAAACGCGCAGAGCAACTTGAACATCTTCTTTTTTATGGGAGTCCCGGGCTTGGAAAAACAACCTTAGCTTATGTCATTGCGCACGAGCTGGGCGCCCAAATAAAAACTTGCGCGGGCCCAGCACTCGAAAGAGCTGGCGATCTCGCTTCTCTTCTCACAAACCTGGAGGAAGGAGACATTCTTTTTCTTGATGAATGTCATAGAATGGGAAAGTCAGTCATGGAAATGCTGTATTCTGCCCTGGAGGAATTTCAACTGCACCTCATTATGGGAAAGGGCCCCATGGCTCGCACCATGGATTTGAATCTTCCCCGTTTTACCCTTATCGGGGCCACTACGCGCATGAGTTTGTTGCCAGCTCCTTTTCGAAACCGATTTGGAGCAATTTTCCAGCTGCAGTTTTATAGCCCCAAAGAAATCGAACACATCCTTCGTCGCTCCTCTTTGCTTCTCCACATTTCTATCGATGAAGATGCGCTTGCGCTTATCTCTACTCGATCGCGCTATACTCCCCGTATTGCAAACAGAATTTTAAAAAGAGTGAGGGACTTTGCAACCGTCGAGGGATCGAGTAGAATTACGAGAGAAATTGCACAAAAGGCTTTCGCGTTTCTGGAAATTGACGAATTAGGGCTGGAACCTCAAGATCGCAGAATTCTGGAAGTCCTTATTGCCAAGTTCGCAGGAGGGCCAACTGGAATTCAAAGTTTGGCGGCAGCAGTATCAGAAGAAGAAGACACCATATTGGACTTATACGAACCCTATCTTCTTCAATTAGGACTCTTGGAAAGAACTCCGCGCGGCAGAGTCGCCACTCCTTTAGCTTCGCGTCACCTCCAGATACCTACCCCACAAACAGGATTACTCTAAGCTGCAAGAACACCACGCTTCACAAAAGGGCTTACATTTGCTAAGCTAATTACTATGAGTGGACACTCGCACTGGGCCGGTATAAAGCATAAGAAGGGAATAGCTGACGCAAAACGAAGTCAGATTTTTTCGAAGTTAGCAAAAGAACTCACCATTGCGGCAAAAGAAAGCGGAGGCGGCGACCCCATGGCCAACCCAAGGGTAAGAACCGTTATAGAAAAGGCAAAAGAAGCGAATATGCCCTCAGAAAACGTGGAAAGGGCTTTGAAGAAAGGATTGGGGGAAGATGCGGGACAACTCGAGGAAATGCTTATTGAGGCGTACGGCCCTGGAGGCATAGCGCTCTTGGTTTTGGCAATTACCGATAACCGAAATCGCACTGTGGGTGAAATTAAGCAGGTATTGCAGAGGAACCAAGGAAAAATGGTGGAGGGCGGAGCAGTCAGATGGCTTTTTGAACGCAAAGGCGTGGCAACCATAGAGCAAGATGAAACAAATCCTGCGCATGGAAAAGAAGAGCTTGAACTTCTTGCAATTGAAGCCGGGGCAGAAGACTTTTACTGGCATGATCACAGTCTCGATGTATACACTGACCCCTCGAATCTCGCCCTTTTGCAAGAAAAGCTCCAAGAAAAAGGCTTGCAAGTTGCCACTTCTTTAGACTGGGTTCCCAAGGACCGCGTTCAGGTAAGTCCGCAAGACCGCGCGGCCGCAGAACAGCTCTTTGAAGCGCTGAACAATCAAGACGACGCACAAGACATCTATGTGAACCTATGATTATTGTTGGCATTGATCCTGGCTCTGAAAGAACGGGTTATGGCGTCATTGAGAAGCAGGCTCGCCCCAAACTCGCGTGTCTCGCCTATGGCTGCATTACAACTCCTCGAAAAAACACAAGGGCAGAACGCCTCCTTTATTTAGAGAAAGAGTTGTCCTCGCTTCTTTCTCAGTTCAAACCTGACGTGGGAGCCGTTGAAAGTTTGTTCTTTTTCAAGAATCTTAAAACGGCAATGCCGGTAAGCGAAGCTCGAGGAATAGCTCTTTTTGCTTTGGCAAAGCAAAACATTCCGGTTTACGAATTTTCTCCTCTTCAAGTGAAAATGGCGATTGCGGGCCATGGAAGAGCAGAAAAGAATCAGGTTCAACGTATGGTAAAAGAGATTCTACGCCTTGAAGAAATTCCTCAACCAGATGATGCGGCAGACGGCCTTGCAATGGCGATTGCGGGCTCTCTCGCCCTAAGGGGTTGACAAACATTCCCTCAACAATTACAATAAAGCGCAGATTTCAATAAAGGTCTTCGTATATTTTATTTCAGAAAAACTATGATTGAAACCATTTTCTCAATCGACGGTGAAGAAGGAGAGTCCAAAACCGAAGGAGAGGAGGAAGAAGGAGGACAGGAAGGAAATCAGGAAGCGCCTTCTGAAGAACCACAGGGCCGCTTGGATGATGAGAAAGAAGAAGAAGACGGCGAAAGTAAAGAAAACGCATAAATTTCTCAAAAAGCATAGAAAAACACCCCGAGCGTAGTCAAAGGGTGTTTTTCTATGCTTCAATCTTTATGAACTTTCTCTTTCCTGCCCGGATAATCATTCCTTCAAGGGGCTTCACAAGCAGAGCTGGGTTTTTCTCTGTTTTTTGGTTTATCTTAATTCCTCCTTGCTCGATTAGTCTTCGAGCCTCTGCTTTTGAATTTACGAACCCAGCCCCCACAATGAGTTCCAAGAGAGTGAAGCTTGGTTTTGAGGGTTTCCACATGGGGATCTCACTAGGGCTTTTCCCTTCTTTGAACACTCGGGCGAACTCCTGTTCTGCCTTTTGGGCTTTTGCTTGGCCGTGATACAAACCAACAATTTCTTTTGCGAGTTTTGCTTTCGCGTCTCGCGGAGCAAGATTTGCTACCTCGGAAAGCTGAACCTGGGTGCATAACTCAAAATAATGCGCAATCAAGTCGTCTTTCATGCTCATAAGTTTGCCGTACATATCCTGCGGCGTATCTGACAAGTTCACTGTATTCCCAGAAGTTTTACTCATGGGCTTGCCGTCTAGCCCCAAAAGCATAGGAGTGCAAAGGACATACTTTTCCTTGTTGCGCATTTTCTTTTGCAGTTCCCTGCCAACCAGCATATTAAAAAGCTGGTCCGACCCCCCGATTTCAAGGTCTACTTTGAGAGCCACCGAGTCATACCCTTGCAAGAGCGGATACAAGATTTCATGCGTCCATACCGTATCGCCGCGCTTAAGCCGCGCTTGAAACATATCTCTCTGAAAAAGGTGGGCTGCGCTCATGTTTGATGCAATGGCGATGAGTTCGGGCAACGTGAGCTTTACTAACCAATCCCCATTGAAACGCATTTTTATTTTGGAGAAATCAAGAATCTTGGAAGCTTGTTTTTTCCACGTCTTTATGTTTTCTTTAATTTCCCTAGAAGTTATAAGAGGGCGGGCGGTGGCGCGCTGGGAAGGATCTCCGGCAAGCACGGTTCCCGTGCCTACCACGAGAATGGCTTCGTGCCCAAGATCTGCAAATTGCTGAAGTTTTCGCAACCCAATCGTATGACCTAAATGCAAATGTTTTCCTGTGGGGTCAACGCCTAGGTACAAACGAATTCTTCGTCTCTTCATAACCGACTCCAACTTCTCTCTGTCCGGAAGAATCTTTTCTACCTGGCGACTAAGCACCTCTGAAAGAGTTACAACTTTGTTCATGCGCTTTATTCTACCATTGCTCTTACGGATTGCATAGAGAGCTTAAAAATGGTAGAGCAAAGAGAGACGATGCCAAAATTGCGTCACTACAAAAAAATTTATCAGGAAATAAAAAACAAGAGGTCTCGGACGCTCACTTTCATTGAAGGAGCGCTTTTTTGCGTGTTGCTCCTGCCCATTGGAACCTTTGCTGCTTTTGTGTATTACGCAAAAGACCTTCCCCGCCCCGAAAACCTAACCGACGTTACCCTTGCCCAGCCCACAAAAATTTACGACCGCACCGGCAACGTTCTCTTATACGAAGTATTTGGGGAAGAAAAGCGCCAAGTAGTTCCTTTGGAGGACATTCCTCTTTATCTTCAGCAAGCAGTGCTTGCCACCGAAGACACAGAATTTTACAGCCATAAAGGCGTGAGTGTAAGGGGCGTGGGAAGAGCTCTTCTCGTCAACCTCGGGCTTCGCGATTCACAATTCGAGAAACCAGGAGGTTCCACCATTACCCAACAGCTCGCGCGAAATTCCTTTCTCACCAGAGAAAAAACAATCCCACGAAAAATGAGAGAACTTATCTTAACCTTGGAGCTTGAACGCCGCTATTCAAAAAATGAGATTCTTGGTTTTTACCTCAACCAAATTCCTTTTGGTTCCAACGCCTATGGTATTGGCGCGGCAAGCGAACTCTATTTTCAAAAGCATCCTCGCGACTTAACTTTGCCTGAATCCGCGGCGCTCGTGGCTTTAATTCAAGCCCCTACGTACTATTCGCCTTATGGGCCAAACAAGGACGCGCTCCTCTCTCGCAAAGACTATGTGCTTTCGCGCATGGCAGAGGAAGGCTTTCTTGAGCCCCAAGAAGCAAAGACAGCCAAGGCACAAAACCTCGTGTTCCAAGACGTTTCTCTTACCATGCGCGCTCCTCACTTTGTGCTTGATGTACTCGATAGCTTAGTAGAAAAATATGGAGAAGAATTTATACGCAAACAAGGACTGCGCGTAAAAACCTCTCTGGACTGGGAACTCCAGGAATACGCAGAAAAGGTGGTTAAAGAAACGGCACAACAAAATGCTGCGTTTGGAGCGCACAATGCCTCGCTCGTTGCGCTCAATCCGCAAACAGGAGAGATTCTTGCCATGGTTGGCTCGAAAGATTGGTTTGCCTCTCCTTTTCCTGAAGGCTGCATGCCCGGAGAAACTTGCCTTTTTGACCCTAAAGTAAATGTCGCCACGTTTTTGCAAGGCCGCCAGCCAGGCTCCTCGTTCAAACCTTTTGTGTATGCGGTGGCGTTTCAAAAAGGAGCAACCGAAGCAACAACAGTTGTGGACGAACCCACAAATTTTGGAGTTTGGGGTGGCAAAGAATATATTCCCCAAAACTACGATGGAAAGTTTCGCGGAGAAGTCACCTTGAGACAGGCCTTGGCGCAATCCTTAAACATTCCTTCCATTAAAGTACTGGTAAATCTTGCAGGAATCACAGATAGCGTAAACTTTGCCAAGGATTCAGGTCTTATCACATTGCGCGACCCTTCTTTTTATGGTCCTTCGCTTGTGCTCGGAGGAGGAGAAGTTCGTTTGCTCGACATGGTTTCTGCGTACGGCGTGTTTGCGACAGAGGGTAAAAAGATTCCTCCTCTATCGGTGCTTGCGGTAACCGACGAAAGGGGAAACATCCTGGAAAAAAATCAGAATACGCCCATACGGATTCTTTCTCCAGAGATAGCGCGCGCAATTACGAGCATTCTTTCAGACAATGAAGCGCGCGCTCCCATATTTGGTTTGAATTCGCCTCTTTTTATCCCAAACGCGACAGTGGCAGTCAAAACAGGAACTACTCAAGAGTACAAAGACGGGTGGACCATTGGGTATACATCGAAGCTCGTTGTCGGGGTGTGGGCGGGAAACAACAACAGCGCTCCTACATACCGCGAGCCAGGAGTTGCTCTGGCAGCCCCCATATGGAATCGCGTGATGGTTCGGGGGCTTACGCTTTAATGGGCATTACCACGTACAAATAACTTGCCTCTCCGCGGGGTCGCAGGAGCGCTGCGCCATCTTCTCCATTCAACCCAAACTCTACGCCATCCTCTTTTATTTGCGCTAAACCCTCGCTTACGAAACGCCAGTTAAACGCGACTTCTACTTGCTCGCCTGATATCTCTGCCCTGAGAACCGATCGATGGGTGCCAGCTTCCGTGTTTTCCGAAAAGAATACAATCTCTTTTTTTTGAGGATCGACACTTAGGCGCACTTCCTGTGTTTTTCCAGCAAAGATTCCTGCTGCCCGCAAATGATTCAAAAGTTCATTCTTCGCCACGCTAATCAGCGTTTTATGAGAAGAGGGAATCACGTCTTCATAACGCGGATATTCCCCCTCGATTAATCTTGAAACGATTTGAATGCGGATCTTCGAGGGACTTTCTGCGGCTTCATAAACAAACACTGCCTGCGTGGAAGAAACATGCATCGTTGTTTTTCCCGGGCGTTCTCCCAATATGGCAATAAGTTCGCGTGCGGTTCTCGCGGGCAAAATAAAGCTTTGCTCCACGGCCCCTTCTTTCTCAAGCACGAATTTCCGTTCTGCCAAACGAAAGCTGTCGGTAGCCGCTACGCTAGCGCCTTGCTTTCCTAATACAAAAAGAACTCCTGAAATCTCTGGCCTTGTCTGGCTTTGTCCTGCCACGCCCACTACTTGGCTCAAGCCCCTGCACAACACTTCTGTTTCTACACGGAACGTTTGTTCTGACCCCTCTAAAGAGGGAATAATGGGAAACTCTTCTGCATCCATTGTTTGCAACTCCGCGCTATGATTCCCTATGCTCACTAAGAGGGTTTGGTGTCGGCGGGCAAGCACAACTTTTTCGTCGGAAGAAACAGCTAAAAGCGAGACTA
>CAYJRT010000002.1:0-22006 GCA_964372895.1 uncultured Candidatus Saccharibacteria bacterium | reverse complement strand
CTGCAACTTTTTTTGCGATTTGGAGAGCACCCTCTGATAAATCAATCCCCACTACTGCTCTTGCGTACTTGGCAAGAAATCCGATGTGAACTCCATTGCCGCAACCGTAATCCAACACTTTCTTACCTGCGCACAACGATGCCACAATCTTGTATAAAAACCTGTAGCTCCCCAATGCCGAAGGAGAAAATCCCTCGAAGTCCTTCCCTCCCTCCGCCAATTGGCGAGCCGCTTGCGTGTCATAGTATTCAATTTCTGCCTTTTTTCTCTCTTCCATTATTTTTTAAACAATTTTAATAATCCAATAAGAGTCCCTAATCCATATCCAAAATGCCGGGCACCGAAAATCAAAGGCATAGCAAAAAGTAATCTTAAATTCTTCTCCACTATTGCAATTTTCAAAGAAAAAAACGAAGAAATCACGATATACGGCCAAATGCTTAAAGGCAAGGTTAAGACAAAAATCAAAGGAATATAATGCCTCCATGACCCCGACACAAAGCCGAATTTCAGGGGATACGTTGTCCAAATGCCATCAGTTACATTATGAACAAAAAAATGAGCGAGAGTATCAGACGATGGATAGTATGAGGCGCGAATATCAGGAAACAATATAACTTTTCCGCCTGCTCTTTTGAGCCGATAGTTGAACTCCAGATCTTCAATTTTTTCCATTCTTTCGTCAAAAAGCCCAATCTTATCAAACACTTTTTTTGGCCAACAACCAAAAGCAACTGTATCTACCTCTCTTGGCTCGTTTATCCCAGTTCTAAAATACGACCCTCCTGCTCCGAATGGATGCGAAAGAGAAATTGCAATTGCCTTTGCTGCAAGAGTATCTCTTGAAGGAATTGGTTTTAAAACTCCCCCCACATTATCTGCTCCAGATTCTTCCAAATGCTGAACACATTTTGAAATATAGTCTTTTGCGTACACGGAATGGGCGTCCATTTTGATAATAATATCTCCTTTGGCGTTTTGAATTCCGATATTCATCGCAGCCGGCGTTATCACTCTTGGGTTATCGAACAGCTTAATGACGGAGAACTGTTCTCCTTTGCTCTTGATAATTTCTCGCGTCTTATCTTCCGACATCCCATCCACTACCAAAATCTCCAATTTATCTTTTGGATAATCATTTGCAACAATCGAACCCAAACAGTCTGCAATATGCCGCTCCTCGTTCAAACAAGGAACGATGACTGTAGCCAAAGGAAAAGACGATGTCATGAGCTATTTTTTTTCTCCGAGTACTACGATCCATGGAAGTGGCAGGCGAAGCACTCGAACATCAAAATATTGTCCCACAAAACGACGAAACGAAAACGGCGTCCAATGTTGAATATGCCCTGGCGTGTTTCCAAAATTTTTGAGATACGCCAAGCGAAATATATTCAGTATTCTCCAGACAGGTTCGTTAGGTACACTGAGAAGGCAATATCGTTTTGTCACCCGATGAAATTCGCGAAGAGCACCCTCTGGCCGATCCAAATGCTCAAACACCTCAAAAGCCATAACCAAATCAAAAGAATCGTTCTCGCGATGAAGTTCATAAATCGATTCCTGTATAATTTTGACTCCGGGATTTCGCTCTCTCGCTTCGTGCACTAAATCTTTACGGTATTCTGACGCTTCCAATACGTCTCTCTGGAAAAAGGAAGTTAGTTGTTGCGTTGAAAACCCCGGTCCGCACCCGACCTCTAAAGCCTTGCTGACAGGAACCGGCGCGATTATCTTATGGAGGGAGTCAAAAAAATTCGAAAGCAGCTTCCTTGTTATATATCCTCTCTTCAAATATTTTCCGCTAAAATCTTCTTTTTCCGTCATACATTTGTTTCTTGCTAAGGTAAAGAATACGTTCTTGATTAGAACGAATACGATTCAACATATCAGCGAGTAAACCAATGACGATCAAAAAAAGTCCGAACATATTTAAGACTATTCCTGCGATACCTACTGATATATAGGGGCTGAATTGACCTGTGCGCAAATAAATCAGCATCATGAAAACATCCAAAACCGCGCCAGATCCAAACAAGAGAATACCCGCTCCCGCAAAGACGCTAAGAGGTCGATAGTCAAGAACGGTTCGGAAAATAATCTTACACGTGTGGGAAGCATAACGCAGTATACTCCCACTAATATGCGACTTTCTGCCAGGGAAATACATAACTTTTACAGGAATCTCTTTCAAACGCAACCCCTTAAAGTGAAGGTTCAAAAGTACTTCTTGCGTATAAGTGAAGTTGCCAAAAAGATTCAGGTGCAGCAAGGCCTCACGCGAGTAGGCTCGAAAACCGCACGAAACATCACTGAAATGGTTCCCCGACACAACATTCAAGAAAAGCGTCATGAATTTATTCCCGATGACTCGATATACAGGAATACGAGATACAAAACTTTCCTGCGTAAAACGCGAAGCGCTTACAAAATCTGCTGCTCCCTCGGCGATGGGTTGAATAAGTCGCGGAATATCGTGTGCGTCAAATTGGTTATCGGCATCGAGTACCACCATCACATCTCCTTGGCGCAGAAGTGCTTCTTCCACTCCGGTGGCAAACGCTTTTCCCAATCCGCGGTTTTCTGAATGGGAAACCACAATAGCGCCTGCTTTTTGAGCGACTTTTTCTGTTCCATCAATCGAACCATCATTGATAACAATCACCTCCTTCTCACGAATACCTGGGATATCAAAAGGAATCCTTGCAAGCACGAACTCGATAGTTTTTGTTTCGTTATACGCAGGAATTACGATAATAAGTTTCATACACTTTAGGAATGAAATTAACCCAGAAAACGGCTGCAAACATCATGACAAACGTCATCGCCGGAACCATATATCGCATTATGGAGAGCACTGAAAAGGTCATAAACCAGAAGAATCCTATCGAAAGCAGCATCAACCATAGAGACGACCATTTCACTACAGGTGTCCGCATTACGTAGAACACTCCAATACACGCAGGAATAAGGTAGAAGAGTTGAAGCACCAACAATCGCGTTTCTTCTTGCCATCCTTGCGCTGTAGCATACCAGGATCGCACGGCTTTCAAAAGCAATAGCTGCAAAAACGGCACGGGGTCAGAACGAAGTTTTTGAATGCCGTACTCTACAAAATCACTCTTCGTAGAAAAATTTTTGTCTCTGACTTCTTCCATAATACGCTGAACGCCCTCGGGAACAGCTATCGGTAACGTGTGATCTCTGATCGCAAACATCAATCCTGCCTCGATACTTCCCGTGTCGTAATTCCCCAAAAGCATGAACTCTTCTGTATTCAAAAATACATAGATTATCCATGGCGAAAGAACCATGAGATATACACCGAGCAACACAGCGGCGAACACAATTTTCTTTCCCCAATACAATCCCCAAGAGCGAAAGATTGCAATAAGTATAAACACAACGGGAAGAAAAAGTCCTATCGGGCGGATAAGGGTTGCGATACCCAACAGAATACCCACTGCGAGGGCAACCCTTATTTTATTTTGTTCAAATCCAACGAGAAAAGTTAAAGTTGCCGCCAACAAGAAAAAAATAAAAGGCACTTCCGTGTGCGGGTTCTTGAGAAACCACAGGGAAATGGGATACGTCGCCCACAAGAGGGAAGCCAGCAGAGCAACTTTCCTGTTGAATACGTGCTCGGCAATCAAAAACAAAAGCAAAACCGACAAAGACCCTACCAAAACATTCATAATGATAACCACTGACAACTCGCTTACCCGCAACCAGGAAGCAATTACAAAAGAAGTGACAAGAAAAAGAGGATACCCCGGAGGGACTATGGATCCATCTTCTCTTCCATTGCCTATCTGAAGGCGCCCTTCGCGCAAGAAGTATTCGGTATTCGGTTTGTATACTTCGAGATAGTCAGTGCCGGGAATACGGTGCTCTTCCGGACCAACATTACGAAACAAAAATAGAAACAGCAATCCAACAAGAAGAGAGAACGAAAAAAGAACTACCAAAAGCGCGCTCCTTTTTTGGTATATCAAATAAAATATATCAATCATCATGTAACATTCTTGAGAAAAAGAAATCCTCCTGGGATTGACACTATCATACCACTAACCAAGACGAGGGTCGAGAAAGCGACCGCGTCTGCAGAAGCAATGCCGACCGCGCCCAGAAGAACAATATAGCTGGTTTCACGAGTTCCCAATCCCAAGATAGTTATAGGAACAATAAGCACAAGATTCACCAATCCTACTATTAAAAAGAGGTAAAAGAAAGGAACCGATAGAGAAAGAGACAAGATAAGCGCATAGTATGCCACCACCGTAAGAACATAATAAAGAATCCCATAGGACCAAATCCTTATGCTAAAGGCAGAACGAAAAATCCCAGTTGCTTTCACTCCAAGCATGAGACGAGAATCTTGTTTTCTACGAAACAAAAAAAGAATACTCTTCCAGAAAAACGATATTGCGCCCTGAACAAAACCCGCATTCCAGAATCTGTATAAAAGATACACGAAACCGACCAAAAAGGAAAGAGCCGAAACACTCCACCAGAAGGCGTTCATTGGAAATACAAACATATGGGCAAGAGCTCCGATTCCCACAAAGCCAATAATAAGCGTATCGACTCCCCGGTCAATGAATACCGTACTCATTGCTCGTGAGGTTTGCATTCCGTTTGCGCCAACGAGATACCGCGCACGCCAAAACTCTCCGATTTTTCCTGGAGTTACCATTCCAAGAAACATCCCGATAAAGTAATATTTTACGAGAGCCCACAAAGGCAACTGTATCTGTTGAGCACGGACAAGAATTTTCCATTTTAATGCCCCTATCAAAGATGCTAGCATCAAAAGGAACAGAGCGAGCAAGAAGTAAAGAACGTGTACCTTAACTAAACTCGCAACAACGTCCCCGACATCAACATGCCATAAAATATATACCAACAATGTAACCCCAATAATGCGCAGAGAAATCCGGAGATCAAATAGTTTCATATCGCCGAGGAGCAGAGTGTATCACCTTGAGGACGTGATTGATATCGAGGCCAATCACGTTGCAATACCAATGTATAGAATCATATCGTGGCTCATTTTCTTTCTGCGCTCGCAAGAGTGCTTCTTCTCTCGACATTACACCAAGCCGAATTTGATTACTTCGAAATGTATCGTTTTCCGTAAACCCCGCCAGCACATAGTAAATATAATTGTAAAAGGGAGCGGTGCCATCTCCGACTCGCCATGTCGAGTGTGAATCCTTTGCCGTCTCCCATTCGTACTCCTGTTTGAGCGTCGAATCAATCTCGCGTTCGTCCCATGGAATATAATCGTATAAAAAGAGATACTCATGGGGTATAAAATAAAACGACAAGTAGCCGGTGAACGTATCCCATAAGGAACTATTCAGAAAAGACTGGTTTTGCATAAATTGATACGCGTAGTAAAGAGCAAGTTTCATACGTTTTGATGGAGAAAGCGCGTAGATGCCTCCTTCGCTTATCTCGGTTGGTCTCACGCCTGCAAATCCGCTTTTGAAATGCGTTTTCTCCAGCGGATTTACACAGAAAACGATAAGATTCACGCCAGTTTGTTTTCGCAATCTATTCGCATAATAGAAAAAGTGCTTGTCACCTGCCATAAACAAGGGTACCGTGCCGAGATTGGGCGTTTTCAGCCAAGCAGTAATATTTTTTCTGATATGCGCCCGCTTCTTTCGAATATCGGCTGACACAAGAATATATTCTACGCCAAGTTTACCACATATTCTTGCCTGATTTCTGCGCGCCAAATCGGTAATCATACCCCAATCGTAACAATACGCAATGGGGTTCATACCAAGAACGCTCTTTATATAGTGCAATCCATAACTACTATCTCGACCTCCACTAAATGCCACAATACAATCTGGTTTGCCAGAACTGTTTCGGAACGGAGCAATTCTTTCTTCCAGGAGCTCTCTCTCCCTCCATTGGGGCGCCTGGAAAGAATTGCAAAAATTGCAAACTCCATACTCATCAAATTCAATAAAGGGCATTGTTTCTGGCAGAATACATTTTGCGCAACGCCGCAATGAAGCTATAGGAGCGGTAATTCTCATAAACTCCGCCTTTACATGTTCTTGGACAGCTGGCGATCCTACGTTCAAGGCAGGAGAACTGTAGGAAGACCGATCTACGATTTTGAAAGGCGGCTCATTGTTTTCTTGCTGCTCTCGAAGCGACACACCTTCTTTAAGCAAGGAAAATGTCTTTTCCTGCAACGTATCCATGTTGATAAGACAACCAAATCCTGGTTTGAGTTGTGTTAGCTCATACGCGCCGACGACTTTTTGCAAAGAAAGATGGTTCAACAGAGTTTCGAGGATGTAACGCTCCGAAGCAAAGAGAAAAATATGGTTTTCTTTACTTTGACAAATATAAAGAGAACCCGTATTGGTTGCAAGAAGAAAATCTCTTTTGCCCGCACATAAAACGCCTATCGAAGCTGACCCTTTAATATTCCTAAAAGTTTCTTGTGCCGCCTCGTCAAGAGCGTATCCCTGCTTTACAAACATACTTATCAAAGCCAGCAGGACTTCGGTATCAACTTCGTATTCCTTTTTCAGAGAGGGAAACGCTGCCCACAGTTCTGCATCGTTTACAATGATTCCATTGTGTATTCCAACCAAACCATCTTTCACAACCGGTTGGTTGTTTTCGTTCATCTCTAAAGAACCGTTTGTAACGAGTCTAGCGTGTCCCATCACAACATTTGGAAATCGTTGATCTGCATTTCTATCCTCAAAAAGGCGGTTATATTCTTTTGCCTTAATAAGGAGGGACGCAGACGATGGTTGTTTATAGACGACAATGCTGCCGCCAGAAAGTATACTAACCCCTGCGGCTTCTTTCCCTCGCGATTCGGATAGCAGAAACAAACGGTCAACAGTCGCCTTGAGGAGCGCTTGAGAAACATTGCTATCTCTTTTCATCGTTACTCCAAAAATACCGCACATACGATTCTTACAATATCATACGTATACGACGTTTTAATGCCAAGAACATTCTCCAGGGATACCAGAGAGAAAGAAGAGAAAATATGCGCCGCGGAAATGGTGGTCGCTCCAAACCTTCAGCAGTAAGGATCCAATCTGCATCTCTCAAAGTTAGCATATAAGTAAGCCCGCCCGCAGCGGCGAAATTGCGTTTGGCACTTTCATCTGAAATCCTCGGAGGTTTTTTTGCTTCTGCCAGAGAATCATGGTTCTGATGCAACACGGCTGTTACGGCAGTAATATCCACCAAAGGGATATGACGGCTCTTGGCGTGAAAAATCATCCAGTTATCCCACCCAGGTCTTCCCACCACCAAGGGGGGGATCTGAGCAAACATCCCGCTAGGAAACACAAAATAATCCATGGCGCTGTACCCTTGTAGTATTGCTCTCTGCTTTAGAACGAATGTTATTTTCTCGTCGTGGGTTATATCTACGTCCCACCTTCTTCCAACGATAAGAAAGTTTTTAAGCTCATTCTTTACTCGCTGAATCGCCTGCAGGAAATCATTAAAAAAAATAATATCTCCATTCACGTAGCATAAAAGAGGAAATCGGGCTTCCTGCTGCCCACATTCAAACAAAGAGGAAATAAAAGGCAACCCCTTCTCGTTCGCCAGAACCTCAGGAATATGGCGCAAACCAAGTTTCAAAGCAATATCGCCGACCCCCTCCCCTTCTCCCAAAATCAAAATCTCGCATCTTGGTCGCAGGGCAATCCAACTCCGCAGAGCGTTCTCCTGAATACGAGCAATGTGAGGATCGCGAAAAGGTTTGAGAGTGGTAAAAAACGTAAGCATCGGTTAATTACGCTAATACTCTTTTTACGACGTCGCACACGGTATCTATTTCTTTGAACGTAAGTCCCAGGCCACTGGGGAGATAGAGCCCTTGCCGAAAGAGCCTCTCTGCAACAGCATATTTCCCTCGGTGTTTTATATGCATCTTTTGAAATACTGGCTGGCAATGCAAAGGATAGAAGAAATATCGCGTACCGATTCCTTTCTCTGCAAGTGCTTTTGCAAACTTTTCTGCAGTAAAGCTAGTCGATTCATCAAGAACAATTCCATACATCCAATAGACATTTCTCGCCCAAGGCATCTCCACGGGAAGTTGCAACCCTTTTACTCCTTGCAATTTCTTCGTATAATATGCACCATTCCTTCTCTTGATTCTTAGGAGCTTTTGGATATTTTTTACCTGGGCCACCCCAAGCGCTGCCTGGAGATTTGTCATTCGGTAGTTCTTAGCGAGAATCTCGTGAATATATTTTCGCTCTTTATCAAAGCCAAGATTTCTGAAAAGCTTGGCCAGTTCCATATATTCTTTCTTATCCATCAAAACCATACCGCCCTCTCCCGTACTGATAATTTTATTCGCATAGAAGCTAAAACAAGAGATGTCGCCGAAACTCCCGCATTTCTTTTTCTTATACTCTGCTCCATGGGCTTCTGCGGCGTCTTCAATAACTTTGAGGCGATATTTCTTTGCAATGTGCAATATGGGATCCATATCGCAGGGGTGCCCATAGATATGAACTGGCATAATAGCTTTTGTGTTCTTGGTAATTCGTTCCTCGATTTGTGCGGTATCGATGGTCCAGGTTTGCGGGTCTGCGTCAACAAATACAGGAACAAGGCCGTATTGTATGCACGCCAATGGGCAAGAAATAATAGTGAAGGTAGGCATAATAACCTCGTCCCCTGGTTTTAATCCTAATGCCCCCATCGCTATTTCTAAAGCTGCGGTGCCGGAAGAAACAGCAACACCGTACTTTCTGCCGCAAAACTTGGCAAATCGTTCTTCAAATTCTGCAACATATGGCCCTTCTGAAGAAACCCAACCTTCGTCAATGCAGCGCGCAAGATATTCTTTTTCGTTGCTTATGAATAATGGTCTGTTTACCGGAATCATGCTTCTTCAATTCCCTGAAATCGCACCTTATCTTCTTTGCCAAGATACGGACCTTGTTTGATCTCGATAAGTTCTGTATCCTCTATAAACTTCATTTCGTGTCCACCAGCAGAAAGCAGAATCACATCGCCTTCGACTAACACTCTTGAGTCAACATATACTTTTTCAGAATCGTACAGATTTACTTTCACCCTTCCTTTTTTTACGAGTATGACCTCTTGAGTAAGCTCAATTACTCTCTTTATTACTTGATGAGTATGTGCCTGTACGATTTCGCCTTTTTTGTGTTCGATAAAGCCGAGCTGCTGAGGAAAGTCTTCAGGACTGAAAAAATGTATCCCCTCTCCATGAAAATCAGCAGAAAGAATAATAGCCAGAATATCCTCTCCTTTTTTTATAATTTCAACCTTTTGTTGCATACTGCGCTAGAAACATCTGAAAATGTTTTGAAAAGCTCAATTCCTCTTTATAACATACTTTTGTATCTTGAGCGTATGCTACATAATTATCAAGTATCTGTTGAATGGCCCTCCCCACTTCTTCTGCAGTATCAACACATATCCCGCAATGGTACTTTGCGATAAGATCTTCCACATAAGGAATTCTACTTGAAATGAAAGGCAATCCTGCCATGAGATAAAAACTTAATTTTCCCGAAGTTGCAAGTTCGAAACTTTTATTGGCGAAGCGATATAAATTTATTCCGATGTGTGTTTTTTGCAATAAAGAGAGTAACTCCTCAAGGGATAATTTTCTTTGGGAAAAAATCACTCGTCCTTGCAGATTATGGATTTTTATCAAATCTATTATTTCTTTAATATACGGGGTTTCGTAGGGAGTATGAAGGAGTAATACTGTATCTTGTGGCCACAATGGGATAGAGATTACAAGTTCTTCGATAGCCATTTCAGAAATAATGGAACCTGCATATACGATAATCTTCTTGTCTTTGGGAAGCCAAACATCAGGAGTTACGAGGTTTTTAATCTTTTGAGAATCCGCATCGTAGGAATTAGGGACAAGAAAAATTTTTTCGCGCCGAATCCCCAAATCCTGAACCAAAACTTCTGCTCTATATTTGTCTTGCACGATAGTGGAATCTGCTCTTTTGGCAAAGTACTTTTCTCCTAATCTTCTTGTTGCCAGCAGAATCTTTGCGAATCCCCTTTCTTTTGCAATATCTTCTTTGGTAAGAATCTCTAAAGAATAGTACACATTGGAAACTCTCTTTATGAAACTCAATATTCCGGAGACAATAACTCCCTCCTGATCAATTCCAATAAAAAATGCGTAATCCCTCTTGCTGATTCTTTTTAAAGAAACTATGAAAAATGCTACCATTGACAAAATTCTCAACTTTCCGCTTCTCACTGCAAAAGAAGTTACCTTTTCTGATTGTGGATTGAACTGCCCCAACGAATCGTCGTATAAATGAAAAACATCTACGCAATAGCCGTTTTCCGTTAACACACGGATAGCGCTCAAAATAGACGGAGCAATTGACAACCATTCGTAATACATACATATTCCAACCCTCTTTTCCATCATTCTTGGGCGGTAGCTTTCATGTCTGCATCTACCATAAGTTTTATGAGTTCTTTGAATTTCACTTTCGGTTCAAAACCAAACGCTTTCCTTGCTTTCGATATGTCGCCCACCAACACGCTGGTATCTGCTTGGCGCATAAAGCGCTGGTCAAAACGCACATATTGGTATGGATCTAATCCCACGAGGACAAAAGCCTCTTGAAGCCATTCTTTCACCGAATGGGTTTCGCCGGTGGCAATGATAAAGTCGTCAGCTTGCGGCTGTTGCAGTATTTGCCAAGCAGCCTCCATATATTCTTTTGCATACCCCCAGTCAATCTGTGCTTCCAAATTTCCCAACACAAGTTCTTTCTGCAAACCTGCTGCAATACGGGCAGCTCCCTTTGTGATTTTTCGCGTTACATATTCGTCGAGACGTCGGGGCGACTCATGGTTGTAGAGAATGGCCGTCGAGGCAAACATTCCGTACGCTTCTCGAAAGTACCGTGTGAGCATAAAAGCAAATACTTTCGAACATCCATAGGGACTTTGGGGATGAAAAGGTGTGGTTTCTTTCTGAGGGGTTTCTTCTACTTTACCAAACATGTGGGAAGAACATGGTTGAAAGAATTTAATAGAAGGGTTTATTTGTCGGATAATCTCAAGTATCCTCCCCACCGCAGCTCCCGTGATATCGTATGAATAATCAGGTATGGCAAAACTCCATGCAACATGATCTTGATCTGCCTCGTTGTACAGTTCATGAGGTTTTACTTCATTGATAATGCGATACAAAGAAGTTGCATCTGCAAGATCACCCCGGTGAAGAAAAAACTGCTTTTCGAACAAAGCTTCGTTCTGGATAAGATGGTCAATGTTGCGTGTGTTACCTGTAGCAGACCTACGTATCATCCCGTGCACTTCGTATCCCTTTTCCAACAGAATTTCTGCAAGATACGAACCATCCTGTCCATTCACTCCAAAGATAAGTGCGCTTTTTTTGTCTTCTGTATTCATAATGAGTGTTTGAATACTCCAAAAGGTTTTATGTGAAATCGCCTGGGAAGCTGGCTCGACCATTTCCACGCAGCGCTTTGCTCATCTACCCGGAAGTTGAGAGAAAGCGGAGAAACTAACACCACGATACTCAAGCTAGCAGTGCCTACTTCTTTGCCGAATGCGCTCTCTGGCCACGAATCTTCGTAATACCCCAGCGTACTTATAAAACGCACGTCCACCCCTATTTCCTCTTTTGCTTTCCGGTGCGCTGCTTTCTCGATTGTTTCTCCTTTCTGCATGCGACCTCCTGGCGTCCACCATAAATCCTTTGCGGGATCATTCTTGCGTTTCACCAAAAGATATTTCCCCTCATGCACCACAACCAAATCCACGCAAAGAAGAGGCATAACTTTAACGATTTGGCGATAGAGCGCATCAGAAATGTATTTCATAAGCCAACAACTCGAAATTCTGGTATGGAAACAATAAACTTGCCGCCTTTTTGCAACCACTCTTTTTCCCGTTCGTAAAATGCGTCAAAAAACGCCCACGGGAGCACAAAGAAATAGTCAGCTTTTTTGCGCGCTTCCTCTTCTGGCATAATAGAGATGTTCGTGCCTACGGTATACTTTCTCCATTTTTCCTCGCTTTTATCTGCGGCGCCCGCAATCAGCGAATCGTCCAAGCCATAATACTGCAATATGGTATTTCCTTTGGTAGAAGCGCCGTATACATATACCTTCTTCCCTTTTACAACTTCATTCTTTATGAACTCTACGCACTTTCGTTTGTTCTCTTCTATACGCTTGTAGAAATCCTGGTAATCTCGCTTGGTAAGCTGTTCTGGGTATTCGATACTTCCCTCTTTCAAGTGCCTCGCAAACAAGCGGTAACTTCCACCGTTGATGGAATTTTCTTCTACCTTGAAAATCTCGAGTCCATTGTGCTCAAAAAGATACTTAAGCGATTCATACGAATAGTATTCAAGGTGTTCATGGCAGTTGTGAACAACTGCATTGGAAACAAGATAAGTTTCATCTTCCGTCTCAATATTGAATACGGGTCCCTTATACTCTTCAGAAGTAACCCTTTTCACTGGAACAAGAATATATTTTTCTTCTTCAACCACATGGGGTATTTCTTGTCCTTTATGTTCATACCCAAAAATTTCTGCAAGAATTTTTGATGATCCTCTTAACTGCCATGAATCCTTTGAGCGCACAACTCCTCCTCTAATCTCTCTTTGATACGGCTTTACATAACTTATCCCGAGCATTCCCCCCAACGAAGCAACGAGTAACTGAACCTGTAACGCAAGTATCTTAGAAGAAGTATGAAGGTGTACTTTATTCCTCTTGATGTATCCATCTCCATCAAACAATCCTCGAAGAAATGCAATTTTAATCTCTTTCGAAGCCAGCATAATAAAATCAGGTATATACTTATTGCAAGCACCCTTTCCCACCCAAGTGGGGAGCGCACGAGCCAAAGCAGCACACACCACTCGAACCTCCATTGATTCTCTACTTTCCGGAAATACAGTTAATGTTTTATATCCGATTGATTGAAAAACAGAAGTTATACGTTTCTCTATATAACCTTCTTTTTCGTGAAGAGTAAAATTAATGTATGGATTATCGTGTTTACCGCCTATATGCCCTTCAGCCACATATAAACCTAGTAGCCAAGCGATCTCTTCGTTAAGAGGAAAGGATGTTAACCCTCCACGGTATCCACGAGTCCCAATTTGGTTGAATTTCATTAAATCAAGATTCTCTGATGTATGACCATGCACCAACTTCGGCATGACCACCCAGTCTCCTCGACGCACTTCTTTCGCAGACACCCACTCAAGATGATATCTTTCTCTTTTCGACTTCAACTGCCCACAATCGTACCGAAAATACTCCTTTCTTACGATTCTAATTGGATGTTCGGGTGTAGTGGAGATCGGCTCAAGATACATTGGTTTAATTTGTACCAATTCTCCAGCATAGGGGCGATTCATCACAGCTTTTACTTTCGCAAGTTTTCCCTCTTGACCAAACGCATAAGCTCCCTTCTCAAGCTCTTTAATTAACGTATTATCACCAAGAATAAGAGTATCGGGTTTTACGCAGATATTTCCTACATCGTTCTTTTCGAGCATAGGGCGCAGACACATTAACTGGGCAATGAATAGACCATTTTCGTCGAGAACTTTGGAGGCATCCTTAATGAATTGACCCGGATCTTCCATGTCGTAGAACATACCAATGGCAGTAACTATGTTTGCTTCTTTTTCTCCCATGAGTTTAGCCCATGCTTCCTTGCTCCAAAAGTCGTGAATCACATACGGAGTAATTTTACGCACTTCTTCAATAAGATTATCTGCTGGCTCACACCCCACGCGCATTACGTCATCTGGATAGAATTTGAGCATGGTGCCGTCGTTCGTACCAATATCCAAAACCACATCACCAGGCTGCAAGGGCACCATGCGTTGGGCAACTTCGGCTATCTCTTTAAGATCGTTGGTAATGACAGGATTGATACCCGAACGATACCAATAGTGGCGAGAGTACATTAACTCCTGGGGCGCAGTGTACTTGAGTTGTAAAAGTGTGCAGTTTTCGCAGTACGCCATTTCCAAAGGAGCTTTTCCAATGGAGTCGCCGGGTTTGTCTACGAACGTGGAAACATAGAGGTCGCCCAGCGAAAAAAGCGGCGTAAGCTTGTCTAATCCGCACACTCTGCATGTGGTTCTCGTAGTGTATCCTTCTAAAGACATATAGCATAATGTACCACACCTCTCTCCAAAAATCCAGGCTAAAAACAAAGCCCCAGATTACTCAGCAGACTTACGTAACACAACCGCATATAGACCAAGGCACATACTTAAAAATATAAGAGCTAAGATATATTTTACCCGAAGAGGTGCTTGCGCAATAAGAATTGCGTACCACAAAGCTATAGAGTTTCCCGCAAACCGAAGAAAAAGCAACCAAAAACTCAAGCCTTCAACGGTTTTGCCTTGTACGTTTTTATAATTTGCGGAATATAGCAAACCGTAAACAAAAAAGTTGCTATCCAGCCTAGTATTTGAGAGAATTCCATTATTATTTTACCAACTCCAGGCAGGCGACGGCATGGGCGGTCCAGGAGTCAAATTCAGGAACCCGATGATATGCAACATCTTTACAGGATGCGGCGTCTGAGATATGCCAGCCATCTTGCTCGTATTTATAATAGTCAACTTTGCTGTGCTGCCCCTGAAACGCATCCAACACTCGCTGAATGCGACTCTGGTCAAACTGCTGAAACCACCCAAAATTTTCGTATTTCCCAAAAGGCACGGTAATTAGGAGTTTGCCGCCTGGCTTCAACACTCGTTTAAGCTCCAGTACTGCTTTCTTAAAATCATCCGTATTTGCTTCTTTGTATTTTGTGTCGTTCAAATATACCGTGTTGTCCAAACCTATATGCTCTAAGGTTGAAATACAAGTTATTACATCAAAATAATTATCCTTGAAAGGCATGGTTCGTATATCGCCAAATACATATGAGATGCCATGTTGCAATCTGTTATACCAAAAAGAATCGCTCTCCGGGTTTAAGTTGATAATAGTAGTTTTCTTGTTTGCAAAAAGCGGGTGTTCCAAAGCCGATTTGATATTAAGAGTTGACCCTGCATCCAAAAAATTGCAGGGGCCAGACGGAATTCTTGAGAGAGCCCAAGGGTACTCAATGGACCTTTCATCTAACGTGTATCCATAACCTGTTGGGAGTTGTTCTGAATTTCTGAATTTTTCCATGAGTTCTTCATCATGAATATTCTTTTTAATATACGAAAACTTATAGGTTACATACCCTTTGTGAAACTGCTTTTTGCCGCCGAATTCATATATGCGGATTTTAAGCCATGCCGGGAATAGTTGATACAGAATGTCTTTCATACGGTTGTATTAAAACACATAACCCAATGTTTTCATTTCTTTGCCGCAGATACGTTGAAACACTATGCGATCAATCTTTGAAAAATGGTTTTTGTAATCTCCAATGATTCCTTTCCGAAAAGTCGGATTGGTGTTATCTTCTTCTCCTCTTTTACGACCCGATAATATCTCGAAAGAAAACCGTTGAATCGCTTCCTGCAAAAGAGAATCCGGAACCGTAACCCCCAAATAGGAAAGTATGCCTTTAAGAGTTTTCTCGGTCTCTGTTAACAGGTCTTCATATTTCACAGAACACAAAGGAATATCTTTTCTAGCAGTCCATGTTCTGAAGAATTTTCTCCATTTGACAGCCGTGTGCATAAAGCTTGTGAATTTGAAGCCATGAATCAAATAAAAAATTTGATTTTTTAGAGACCTGCTCCTGTCTTCCTTAATAGTAACCCGGTACATAAAATAAGCTGATACTGCCACATCTCTTGGATCTCGCATCAAAAAAATCACTTTATCTGTGAGGTTAAAATGGGTGGCTGGTAATTCATGAGTTTTTATCACCATCGAGTATTTTGTTTTCTCTCGACCAGGCAAATCTCCACTGGTTAACTTGCGTAATTCTTTGTTTTCGGTATACAGAGCGCCTTTCAAAAAGAAATATGGTTCAACATACTTTGCATTCAATACATAACACAACATATAACTCAACCATCCCTGTCCTGATCTCCCATAATCTGCAATCAGTATGACTTTCTGGCGCGCTTGATTAAGTCTTTCCATGAAAGAAAGAATTCATTATGGTTTCAATCGCAACGTCTACATCTACCTTGTCAGTTCGAATGGTAAGGTCTGGCTTTTTGGGTCGCTCATAGAGAGACTGGGGCGAAAACCCAATAAGGTTTTTCACTTCTCCGCGAAGCGCTTTGGCATAGAGACCCTTTGGATCTCTGGCAATAAGTACTTCCCGGGAGCAATCTAGAAAGACTTCGCGTAAATTTTCTCTAAATGTTTCTCGTACCTTTTTTCTCGTAACTTCAAAAGGAGAGATTACTGCTATAATAATAATGTCATATTCTGACTGAATCGATTGAACATAGTCTATAATGCGCAGGTTATTCTCAATAATTTCTTCTCTCGAAAATGTATTTTCCCGCTTCTCTTTCTCCCGAAAATCATCTCCATGCACACAATGCACGGAATATCCCCTGTCTTGCAGGGTTCGGGCAAGTTTGTCAGCAAGCGTTGTTTTTCCGGATCCTGAGACTCCAGTAAACCAAATAATCATTTGCTTGTCGGCTCCAAATGAGGGTCTTCGAACACCGCGGTATTCACTTCTTTATACATGGCTTCAAGCATGGCTGCAACGTCAGAACGTACCAGATAATCCGGCACTCGACCTTTTTCCAGTAAATTTTTGCGCACTTGCGTGCCGCTAATCTCCATTCTCTGGTCCTCTGAATGTATGCATTCATCGCGGGGTTCCCTACAAATCTTACAGAAATACACGGTCTGAAATCTCAAGGGAATAACTCCGATATCTCCTAACTTGTCGAAGATCCGATGCGAGGCATCTGGTGTATAAAAATTGCCTACCCCTGTATGGTCGCGCCCCACCACAAAATGAGTGCATCCAAAGTTCTTTCGACATAAAGCTGTAAACACTGCCTCCCGCGGACCGCTGTATCTCGAGTACGTATGAAAAGTAGCCAAGAGCATCTGATAAGGGTCATAATGATGATTTTTCATCATGACTTCATACGAACGCACAATCGCGTGAGCCGAAAAATCTGTTGGTTTTTTGGGTCCTACCACAGGGCTTATGAGCATCCCATCGGCATCGATCATTTCAAGGGCTTTTCGCTGGATAAACTCGTGGCCTCGATGGATCACATTCCTTGTGTGAAATCCTAATATTTTCTGCCACCCTAATTCTGCAAATACTTGTCTTAACTGACGGGGACCAAGATGATACGCATACAGCTCATCTACAGGCCTCTGGAATAAGAATACCTCTCCTGAAATGATATACTCGCCGCGCCCCATCACGTAGGCTACTCCTGGGTGCTCGTGTGAATTTGTCTCAAACCACTTGTTTGCAATAGCATCAATCTGAATCCGCTGAATACCAGAGACCTTCAGAAGTCCGTATCGCTTTCCATCCTTTGCTCTACGGAATAGTACGGTATCTCCTTTCGCAAAGCATATGGCATCTTTGGGAAGTTGAAGAATAATGGGCATCGTCCACACTGTTCCATCGGGTAGCTTATAATGATGCAGCACACCCATTAATTCTTCATAATTCATAAAGCCTCTCAAAGGAGAGTAGGTTCCCTCTGCAATTTGCACAATATCGGAAAAGATTCTTTCGTCAACCTCTATTTCAGGCAATGTCTCTTGCGCGTGAGGCTCGGGTGCATCCATAAAATTTTGCACAAGCACTCCTCCATGAGGTGCGATAAGATTTCCTATAGGCGCCTCGCTCACATAATCTATAATGTGGGAAGAGTTTTTATAGTGCTGCACTTCTTTTATAATATTCGCGACCATGCGAACACTCTGGACAGGATATTTCCCAATCGCGGTTTCTGCCGCAAGCACCAGCCCCTGGGCGCCATCAAGAATTGTATTGGTAATATCGTTAATCTCTGCTCTTGTGGGACGAAAATCATTAATCATACTTTCCAAAAGGTTGGTTGCAACATATGCGGGTGTGTTCGTAGCGCGAGCCCGCTCGATAATGCTTTTTTGTGCAAAAGCAATTTTGGAAAGCGGAATTTCACGAGAAAGGTCTCCACGATCAATCAACACCGCATCTGAAACCTCGCAAATTCCTTCAAGGTTCTGCATTGCTTTTTTGCTTTCAATCTTGCTTATCACAACAACTTTATATGGGAAAAAGTTTCTGAGCTGTTCCACATCTTCCCTTGAAGAAGCAAACGAAAGCGCGAAGCACGAAATACCTACATCGCGAGCTTGGGCAAAGGCGCTTTTGTCTGCCTGTGTGAAAGGAGGAAGAGAAATCGACCGGTCAACACTTACCCCTTTATTGCTTCCTATCTCTCCGCCAGAAAGTACCCTCCCTACAAAGCGGTTGCCCTCGCGCGATATAACCTGCACCACTACGGAGTGAAAATCTATGGAAACTAAATCACCGACCTCGAGACCCTCGAAGCCCTCTCGTGGGTACAGAGGAATGGTTGATTCATCTCCCAGGTGCTCATCGCTCACCAGCCAAACAGTGCTATCTTTTGACACGACAGACGTCCCGTGCTGCATTCTCCCTGTTCGAATTTGAGCGCCCTGCGTGTCAAAGCAGATTGTCTTCCGTGTCCAGTCCCGAAGATTCTGAACGATACCAGAGACCTTCTCTAAAGGAGTGTGAGAAAGATTGATGCGGAACACGTCAACTCCGGCCTCATCCATTTTCTGAACCGTTGCTTTGTCCAACGAAGAGGGGCCTAAGGTAGCTAAAATATCGATTTTTTGAAGTGATGCGTTAGGTTGCATATAACTTTTTCATTACTATCTCATGAATTCGAGAAGAACGGGCAGCGATCACCCTATTCAGTTGCAAGGCAGCTTCGTGATTGTACTGGACTGACTTTCCTTCTCCATCGCTCACGATGCCCCCTGCTTCCTGCAGAATAAGCTCAGGAGCACAGATATCCCAAAGATGTAATCGATCGCTTAGATGTATGTAACAATCAGTTTTTTGCTCTGCGATAAGTCCAAGTTTTACTCCAGCGCTTCCTCGATATTCAATAGAAGAACCAGAAAAGGACTCCATGAATATTTTCTCTGCAAAACTGGTATGATTTCTGCTCGCTACAAATCTGAGATCTTTATCATTGGTACGTGCGTTACCAGAAAGTCTCTTTGGAGAACCCTCTTCTGTTTGGAGATAAGATCCTTTGCCCTTCTCTGCAAAATAGAGCCTCTTTTGAAGAGGCAGATACACAACGCCGAGCTGAACCTCGTCCTGATTGATCAATCCTATCATAACCGCAAAATCTCCGGTCCTATGCAGAAAATCTTTTGTTCCATCGAGAGGGTCCACCACCCAAAATGGTTCTGTCTGAGGTACTTTGGGCTCCGGCATCTCTTCAGAAAGCATGGCATAGCCAAACTTCTGCAAGCTTCGTCCTATTATTTCTCCTGCTTTCACGTCAGCGCCTGTGATCGGTGAACCATCACTTTTCTCTGAAACCTGAACATCGCTATTGTTGTACAGTTTAAGAATTTCCTCTCCCGCTTTGTGCGTACAGAGGATGGCGGCTTGTAATTCTGGTGTTCTATTATCCATGAATGTGTTGCCAAGCATACGAAATTACTTCTGCAGCATTATGAAAAGAATTGATCGGTAAAGTAGGGGTCCGCTTTTCATACGCCCCATCTCGCACTCTCTGCAATAATTCCTTGAGTTGTCCAAGATCGTGAACGTATTCAACGTTTTCAGAGTTTCTAAAAGAATCTCCGAGAAGCTCGCCGTGAAGATCTGCAGAAATCACAACAGTTTCAGACGACTGCAACGAAGCGGTGAAGAGCGCGGTGCTATCTGTGGGAATGCCTACGACAATTTTGCTTTGTGCAATATATTTCTCTGCTGGCTCTGAAGCATCTGCTACCCTCACAGACGAAGCAATCGGCTCAAACTCCTTTCGAGCTCGAGCAAGATCCTCTGTAGCAGGATGGGGCTTAACCCATATCGGCCATCCCCGAAGCACTTTACTCAAAACACCTATAATGCTTTTTCTCGTCGTCCAAATCTCTTCAGATGAAATAAGAGATAAGTCTTTTTTCCGAACCCCAACCTCCTCACTGGGGAGCAAAACAGTAGCATGCCGTGAGGGTTGTACAGAGTGCTCCCTCTGCGCAGCTTCAAAAACTTTTTTTGACGCCCTACACAACGGATGCCCTAAAATTAAAAGTTTTTCTTTTGGGATTCCTTCTTGAACACATATATCATAATCCCGCTGTGAAAATACCACAGACCAGTCAGCGCGAAATCCTGTATCATCTTCCAATCGTACAAAACTTGATTTTCCTCGAAACGGAAGTTCTCCCACCAAGAGCGGAAAAACCCAATAATACACCATGTGCCCAATCTGTTTCTTTAACGTTCTTAATGGCTTGTTCCCTAATATCCTATCCCACGTCTTGAGTTCCTCTTTCCCTGCAATTCTATAACCACCCTGAAAACACATGGTTTGAGCCCCTCTGCGTTTTGCTGCTCTTTGAAGATAGAGCTCGAATGGATACACATCATTTGCCATAATGACAATATCGGGGTTATATCTTTTGACTACTTCTTTCGCTTTTTTGGCAAGATAGCGATTCTGGGCAAACATGTTTACTCGAACGCTTGGATATTGGGAGACAGGGACAATTGCCTCTAGCTTTGGGAATAACTTAGTATCCTGAAGAACTGCTTGGGTTTGCTTATCGAGTTCTTCCGAAAGTAAAACCACCGGATACACCTGACTTATTTCATGTAAATACCCAATGAGCGTACTCCGAAACATTCGAGGAATGCTTGTATAAAAAAGCACTTTCATATGTCAAGAAAACGCCTCTTCGATGATATCCGATAACATATGAATAACGAGCGTATGCATTTCCTGGATGCGTGGAGTATCTTGCGAAGGAATATTAATCAAGAAATCGCATACCTCTTTCATTGCACCGCCTGTTTGCCCGGTTAAACCGACCACTTTACACCCGAACCTTTTTGCTACTTGCGCAGCTTCCACAATGTTTTTCGAATTTCCCGAAGTGCTGATCCCAAAAAACACGTCTCCCGGCTTTGCAAAAGCCTCCACTTGTCGAGAGAAAACCAGGTCGAATGCGTAGTCATTGGAGATTGCAGTAACCGCAGAAGGATTTGCCATCAGTGCAATCGCAGGTAGGGCTTTGCGCTCTTTTTTAAACCTTCCCACGAGTTCTGCGGCAAAGTGATATGCATCTGCTACCGATCCTCCATTTCCCGCTATGAGCAGCTTATTTCCGTTGCGCAACGCCTCGATCAAAACCAAAGCCACGCTCTCGATGTCGGGCATTTCGCTTGCGAACTTCTGCGCTATCTCAATGTGCTTTTCGATATGTTTTTTGATGGTTTCATCCATAGCACTATTTTACTCTTCTCAATTTTTGCAAAATGGGCAACTCGCTCTCAAATACTCGTTTGTTGCCATCGCCCAACCAAGCCGGGAGCAATCGAATATCTCTCACCAATCTCTCAATTCCTTGAGGCTCCAAACTCGCTGCCTGGTCTGACCCCCACATTGCGCGGTCAAGGGTAATATGCCTTTCCACAAGGCAAGCCCCAAGTATGACTGCTGCCAAAGAAGAATATACCCCAACCTCATGGCCACTGTACCCTATGGGGCAGGAAAACTGCTCTTTGAGCCATGGGATTACGTTCAAATTCAATTCTTCGTCTACGCAAGGATAAGTTGAGGTACAGTGAAGAAGAACCAAATCATTCTCTCCAAGTACTTCTCCTGCGTGGCGAATTTGCTCCACGGTGCTCATTCCCGTAGACAGAATAACTGGCTTTCCTTTGGAGCGTATATGTCGTAAAAGGTTATCGTCGGTAAGGGAAGCCGACGCTATTTTATAACACGGAATGTCGAGTTTTGCAAGGAAGTCTA
>CAYJRT010000001.1:0-24914 GCA_964372895.1 uncultured Candidatus Saccharibacteria bacterium | reverse complement strand
AGAGAGTTCGACTCTCTCCTCGGGCTCAAGATAAATTTAATTCAATTGTATGGCTACAAAGAAAAAACCATTTACCAAATTTCAGTGCGGAGTGTGCAAAAAAATTAATTATCACATGCGCAAATCAAAAGGAATTGCCGAAACAAAGTTTGAATTGCAAAAGTTTTGCAGCAACTGCAAGAAACGCACATTGCACAAGGAAACAAAGAAATAGTTGTTGGGGGTGTGGTGAAGTGGTATCACGAGGATCTCCAAAATCCTCATTGGGGGTTCGATTCCCTCCACCCCTGCTTGTATTTCCATGAGAACACTCTCTATAGTTACGTACCCGGAAAAAATCCTCAAACGCAAAGCAGGTAAGGTTTCTGGTATTACTTCTGAAATCAAGCAACTCATTTTGCGAATGATTGAAACCATGTACAAAAATCAGGGCATTGGACTTGCCGCCCCGCAAATCGGCATATCCCAAAGAATTATTATCGTGGAAACTTCCAAGAATCCGCGGGAAATCAAGGGTAAAGTCTTTGCGTTTCTCAACCCCATTATCACTAAAAAATCAAGAAAATCTGCCGTGGAAGAAGAAGGATGCCTAAGTCTTCCCGGAATTTTCGTGAATGTAAAAAGAGCTGAACAAATAGAACTTGTGTGCCAAGATTTGCGAGGAAAAGAAGTAAAAGTGAAAGCAGGAGGGCTAACCGCAAGAATTTTTCAGCACGAAATCGACCATTTGAATGGAAAACTTATCGTAGATCGCGTAAACCTGCTCAAAAAGTTTAAACTTCGCAAACAACTCAATGAAGCAACTCATTGAACATCTCATCCAAGAAAAAATTCTGCAAACCCCGCCTATAATTCATGCTTTCTCTGCTGTAAACAGAGAAGATTTTGTATCGCCCGACATGAGAGATTTGGCGCGCATGGATGAAGCGCTTCCTATTGCAGCTGGTCAAACCATTTCCCAGCCATACGTGGTTGCTTTTATGTTGGAAAAACTCCAGCCGAAAGCTGGACAAAACATATTGGACATTGGTTCGGGCTCGGGTTGGACTACAGCTCTTCTGGCTCACATTGTAGGTGAAGAGGGAAAAGTTATAGCTATAGAAGTTATCCCTGAACTAAAAGAATTTGGCGAACGGAACGTGGCAAAGTATAATTTCATTAAGAAGGACATCGTAACATTTCTGTGCAAGAACGGGGCTGAAGGATACAAAAAAGAAGCGCCATATGATGGCATTTTGGTATCTGCGAGTCTTGCCACCAAAGAATTGCCAGAATCATGGAAACAGCAATTGAAAATCGGGGGCAGCATAGTTGTTCCCATTCAGAATTCCATTTGGAAATTTACCAAAGAAAATGAACATAGGTTTACTCAAGAAGAATATCCTGGGTTTGTCTTTGTTCCATTCGTCTAACGCGAGGGTTGTTTTTGAACTTGCGGCTGCGTTGTGCGCGGCAGGCGCGGTTTTTTTGGTGAATAACATTTTTATTCCGGTTGATTATAAAGATCACAGCCCTCTTATCTTTTCGGTCGCAAAAGGGCAGGGGAGTTACCGCATCGCTTCAAATCTCAAAGAGATGGGCCTTATTCGTTCACGCACCAGCTTTGTTCTCTACGTTTTGTTCACGGACCACGCTTTTGCTCTTCAAACCGGCGAGTATTTGCTTTCGCCTTCCATGAACGCCCATATCATTATCCGAAAGCTTGCGAGCGGCGATATCTTAAAAGAAGAAATTACCATAAAAGAAGGGTGGGATCTTCGCGATATAGCTTTAGAGTTTGAAAAACGAGGACTTTTTACTGCAGAGGATTTTTTTAAAGTTACCGGATATCCTGGGGTGGATTATCGTGAAAGAATAGATTTTGCGCCACCCAAGGATTTTTCCCGTGAATTTGCGTTTCTGAAAGACAAACCTGCATACGTGAGTTTGGAAGGTTATCTATTTCCTGATACCTATCAAATAACGCAAGCTGAAACGCCAGAGGGTTTTGTGCGCCGAGCGCTCGCAAACTTTCAAACTCATGTTACGCCAGAGATTGTGGAAGCAATTCAAACTCAAGAAAAAACAATATTTGAAGTAGTTAACTTTGCTGCGCTCATAGAAAAGGAAGTGCGCACACTTGAAGATAAAAAACTTGTAGCCGGAGTCCTCAAAAAACGCATGGATAATGATATGCGCCTCCAAGCCGATGCTTCGGTGGTATATATTCGTGATGGAAATTACTACAAAGTATCTATTGAAGAAACCCAAATTGAATCATCCTATAATACCTATCGGGTATATGGATTGCCATTGGGTCCCATATCGAATCCGGGCTTAGAAAGCATTCAGGCAGCATTGGAACCTGAAGCAAGCCCTTATTGGTTTTATCTCTCTGCAGCCGACGGCGCCACTATTTTTACTAAGAACTTTGAAGAACACAAAGCAGCTAAACAGCTTTATCTTAACGCCCATTGACACCCTTTGCCGCCCTATGGTATAAAAGAGTACATCAGCATTTCCGCAGACCGTAAGCAGCCTTTGGCATAAGACTTACCGAGGTACGAGCCAACTGCTTGGCTCGGACGGGCATTTTAGCGAAATCCTCCGAGGTGAGCGTTAAAAAATGCCCCGTGTACGTTTTTGTCTGCGGAAGCAGGCATTTTTTATGCCCAAAACAAAACAACAGAAAAAAGAAATACTGGATCAACTCGCAGAAAACCTTGAAAAACAAAAAGCAATGGTGTTTGTTGATTACAAGGGTTTGAAGGTAGGGAATATGATAGCCCTACGAAATCAACTCAAAGAAGCAGGTTCGAAATTTATGATTTCCAAAAAAACCCTTTTTTCCCGAGCAATGAAAGAAAAAGGAATCGCAATTGATTTTAAAAATATAGAAGGGCAGATTGGAACTATTTTCGCATTTGAAGATCCCATGATTCCCATAAAAACCGCAAATACCTTTGCCAAGGCAAATGAGAATCTCAAAATTGTAGGTGGATATTTTGAAAAAGAATTGCAAAGCGCAGCCAGCATAATAATGCTTGCCAATTTGCCGAGCAGAGAAGAGCTTTTAGCTCAAGCGCTCGGCACTATGGTGGCTCCCTTATCTGGTTTTGCGAGCGTATTGCAAGGAAATTTGAAAGGTCTATTATACGTTTTGTCTAAAGCCAAAACGTACGTTAAAAATTAAAAGTAACAAGTGTAAAGATAATTTTTCATTACCATTATGACAGAAGAAACAAAAGAAAAAAAAGAGGTTGAGGTTCCCGAGAAATTTAAATCTCTCGTGGAAAGCATCGAAAAACTCTCCGTACTCGAGTTGTCCGAGTTAGTACACATTCTTGAAGACAAGTTTGGCGTGTCTGCGCAAGCTCCCATTGCCGTGGCCGCGGCTCCCACTGCTGGCGGAAATGGCGCAGGAGAGGCTGCCGAAGAAAAAACTTCCTTTACCGTTGTGCTTGGCGCAGTGGGGGACAAGAAAATTGAGGTGATTAAAGTTGTGAGAGACGCCACCGGAAAGGGTCTCAAAGACGCAAAAGACCTTGTCGACGCCGCAGCTTCTGGCGCACAAGTTGTCAAAGAGGGAGCAAACAAAGAGGAGGCAGAAAATCTCAAGAAAAAGCTTGAGGCTGCTGGAGCTACGGTACAGCTTACATAGAACCTCCTATTGCGGGCAAAATTTGATAGAGTTTTGTTCCAGAAAACAGATAGATTGTTTGGTCGTTTGGTGAAACAACAAAATCTCTGACCTCCTTGAACACAGCACTGCGATATTGTTGAATGAGTTCACCAGATTTGTTCAATACCACTAATCTCTGTTGTACTGGCTCTAAAATATACAAATAGGGGAGTTGGGAACTTGTCTTGAGTAAAATTGCATGTTGAAATGCGGGCACTATAGAAACCACAAGACTCTCCTGGTATTTGCCTCTGAAATATCGTTGGATCTCGTTTTTTGACGTAAGAATCCAAATATTCCCATCAATGCTCATAGATTGAGCATTGATTGGTTTTTTGGAAGAAAGGGGATCGAGCCATTGCTCAAGTCTCACCTGCCTAAAAGCAGGAACACCAGATTTAAAAATTTCTCCATTGCGCGAATCGAAAAAGTAGAGATTGCCTGCAAATTGTTCCATTCCTCCCAATTGGGAGTCTTGCGAAAAAAGTTCGATTGTATGCTGGAGTATGGTGTTTCGTTCGTCAATCGACACAATCGTGTTGGGCTCTGCAAAAAACAATGCGGAATCTCCAAAACTTGTTCCGAATTTGAGATTTTTGCCTGTGCCAAAAATTTCTGAAGTATTCACTGCGCTGTCAAACACAAAAATATTGGGAGAAGAAACGTCAAAGAAATAAAATCGACTTCCCCAATGAATTATATTTCCAAGATTTGCCGCAGCAAAAGATGAATTGAGTTCCACGGCAACTTCTGGCTCTGAAATCTCTGTGATTTTGTGCAATACTCGAAATTCCTCGCTCATTTCTTTTGGCTCAAAGCCTGTAGCTGACAAAAGTGATTCGCTGTTCTTTATTCGTTCCCTTCCCACAACTGCAAATCCCAAAAGCAATAGAAAACAAAGAAGGGAAAGAAGTCCTATGCGCTTCTTTGCTTCAGAAACCGTGAAGAAGGGAAGTCTCTGCTTGAGAAAAGAAATATCGGGCAAAGATATGGTAGGAACAGGAATTTTTCGAGGCACAGGCAGGGCAGGAAGCGCTATGTGTATAGGAAGAATAGGCAGTTTGAGTTGAGGTATGTGCGCATTTGATTCCTGCGCTTGTTCTAAAGCCTCCACAAGTACGAAAAACAAAATTCCTAGAAGCTGCGACATTTCTTTTTGCTTGGACTTAAAAATGCTTTTGAATTGTTTTTGCTCTTTGAATTGCGAAATGGTTTGCAAGAAGTTTTCCTTCGAAAAAAAATCAAATGCCTCTTGAGTAACACCAATAACGCGGTCTCGGGGTACTACCTTGCCTGAACCCACGTTTCCAAATACCTTACCGGCAACTTCTTGGCTTTTCGCAGATTCAATGCTTTTTCCTGCGTCAACGAGTGAACCTCCCCTTGCTATCCAAAGTTTCATGGAGCCAACTTTAGCAAAATAAAGAGTGTAACCTTGAGAAGCAGGCCCGCCTTGCCGCGAGGCAGGCACAAAAAGCAAGAGCAGAAAATTCAGATTTCCAAGCCAGCTCACGTTTTCTTTTTTGGATTCTTCTGTCAAAAAAGTATTTGCTTTCTTGAGTGCGTTTTTTAATCGTTGCAAACCGTTTTGCTTTTGTTTTTCTGAACTATAATATTCCTGGCGAATAAGTTCTGCTAACCGATTGAGAAATTGGGCATTGTTTGGCAACGCGTTTTGAAGCTCTCCCACCATGTACATGTTGCCTTTCTCTTGTTGCTCTTTTGGAGCTTCATATGAAAACACGCCGAAAAACCTATCGTCTTTTGTTTTAGGATTAAACTGAAATTCAAATATTTTCATGGCGTTTTTTCATTATAAAAAATTCGCAAGGGAAACACAAACAGGTAAACAAAGAGAGATAACCTTCTGTTCCATTTTATTAACGATCGTCAATGAAATGGAACAGTTATCTACGATTTCAAGCCAAAATGACGCCGTAGATCTTTATCTTCCATTTGCTCCACAATCAAGAATCGAATGTCACCGTTTAATTCAATATTGCAGAGCTTTATGAACGCTTCCAAGTCCTTTTTGACCTCATAGGGGAACACCCATACGCTCTTCTGGAGTTCAAAGAAGCCGAGCCATTTTAACTGTTGCCTTAAAAAATTCCGGTCTTTCCGTGTGACCTCTGGAATATCGAAAATAATAACTCGCCATTTTTTATCCCATTGTTCTACATTCTTTTGTTTAAGTTTATATCTTATAATTTCTACCTTTCCCTTTTCAGTAATCCTTAAATACCGCTCACCGCCTTTTTTATATTCTGCAAGCAAACCTTGTTTCTTAAGTTTTCCTATCGCTTGCGCTCTCGTACGATCATTAATTCTTCGATCCATCTGATATAAGGCACCACGCACAGAACGCGGAGGGTGAAATGTAAAATACACATAATCGCTCCCTAGTTCCCTAAGGCTCATCAAAATTTCGTAGGGGACAGAATTTTCTTTTAAAAACCTCATACACATTCTATTGTTTCACAAAATTAACGATCGTCAATGAAATGGAACAAATCGTTTACTCTTATCTGCATTGCCAATGCATTGAAAATCCCACAACTTCTGCTATAGTAGTATCAGTTATTTGGTTCAGCCCCGCACCTTTTATGGGTGTATAGCTCAGTGGTAGAGCGCTTCGTTCACATCGAAGAGGCCGAAGGTTCGAAACCTTCTACACCCACCGAGAAAAAGGTGCGGGACTGCACTCATGAAATTACTTTTTTTATTTATCGCGCTTATTGTGGTTATCGGGGTAGGACTTTTTGTTGTGTCCGATCAAAAAGAACCCTTGTCTTTGTCCAACCTTCCAGAAAAACAGACGCAAACTCTCAAGTCCAACCAGGAGGAAACTTTCGAGATTTCAGAACAACTCGCGCAAAACATACTCAAAAACGCTCTTGAAGCGAGATTCGATGCAGAAACTGCGACCTATACGTTAACAAATCTTGATCGAAAAGGTGGTCCCGAATTACTCATTGGCGCTGCGGAAAGAACTCAAGATCCTTTTGCAAGACCGCGCGCAGCAACCATACAAGTGCTCACTGTGCTCAACCAAGAAGGGGAATACGAAAATAGAGGAAGGGTTGAGTACCAAGAGCTCTTGCACGACGTGCCTACAGTGAAAGAACTTGAAGATATTACTTCAGACGGCATTCCAGAGCTTTTCTTTTCTTTGGGATTTGGAGGAGCCTCAAACGTTGCCCACGGGTTTTTGAACTTTGAGACGCAAGAGAAAAAACTTACATGGATTCAGCTTCAAGAGAAACAAGGCCAAACGCGCGACGCAATTTTTCTTTTGGGCGGCACCGTTACTCACACCGAAGACATTCAGGTCTCCGATGTAAGTGGAGATGGCAACAAAGAAATTGTGGAATTGTTGACTCGAAGTTGGGAGCCTTCTGAATCTGAACAAGAAATTCCCTATGCCAAAAAAGGAGACACTTGGTGTCTCGTGCGCGTCTGGCAGTGGACAGGTTTTTCGTTTGCTTTTGCAAAAACGCTCTCTGAACAATTCCTCCAAAAACTGGGCTCTGATTGCGCAATGTGATATACTGCGTGCATGCAATCTCTTTTACTGCTCCACTACCTGAAATGGCACTATCTCGAAGCAATGCAGGATATTCTGAAAGGATGGGGGAATATCCTCTGGTTTAATTTCAACTATTTTTCTGTTTTGCTTTTGCTCAAAACATTTTTTGCTCCTTGGCGAAGAATTACATGGGAGTATGGAAGAGGATTTGATATCGGAAGGTATCTTTTTATATTTGGCTCTAATTTGATTTCTCGAATTTTGGGAGCTATTATGCGAAGTTTTCTTATTGGAGTAGGCTTTATAGGAGAAGTTGTGCTTCTTGTGTTGGGCAGTCTTTTTCTTTTGTTTTGGCTTGCATTACCTGTGCTCATTGGAGTAAGTTTCTTTTATGGCATCTTCCTTCTCTTTTAATATTGAGGATTCCTCTCTCGCGCGCGCATTGTGGTTTCACAATCATTTTCATATTGCTTTTCTCTCAAAAATTCGAAGAGCAACCCAGTGGATTTTTTTGCTCCTGTTCTTGCTTTTTCTTCTTACTTTTATTCCAGCAGAAGGAGTGGTTTCACAGCAAATAAGTAGAACCTTGCTTGGGCTTACGTTTCTTATGTTTGCGTATGGAGCATCCATATTTTTGCTTGAACGCTTCGGTGAAAGTTTAAAGAACACGCTGCCTTTAGTTGCAAAAGGAAATTTTGCAGAATTTCTTTCTTTCCAGGCGCTGCATGTCGCACAAAAGGCAACCAAATACGCGCAACAACAGCAATTTCTCGCTTTGAATTCACAAACTCTTCTCTATGTTCTTCTCCAAGAAAACCCCTCGTTAGGACTCATGCTCTCTCGCATGCTGCTTTCCCCCAAAGAGCTCAAACAGAACATTGAAAAACAGTTTAAATCTCAAGTGCTTCGCTTAAGAAAGACAACTCAACTCTCTTTTGCGCCAGATTTCCAAGCAACCATTACGAAAGCGATTGATCTCGCAAAACAACAGGAACACCCCAAAGTAGAGGTTGAAGATTTGCTAAGCGCTTTGGCTTATTCTGACGCCTTTTTCAAGCAATATCTTATCGAGCAAAATTTTTTGCCAGAGCGTGATATCCCCAATATTGTCAAATGGCATTATAAAATTCGCACCCAAGTTGAGGAGCAAAAAAAGTTTTGGCTCAAAAAAAATTTAAGGCGACGCGGCACACTCGGAAAAGATTGGGCTGCGGGTTACGCTCTTATGCTCGACCAGTTTAGTTACGATATCTCGAAAGAAGTCATGGCTGCACGATTTCCTCGCGCGATAGGCCACGAAAGAGAAAAAGAAGCCATAGAACGCATCCTCTCTCGCCAGCAAGCAAACAATGTGCTACTCATTGGAAACCCGGGCTCTGGAAGACGGCGCTTAATTCAAAATTTGGCATCTCAAAGCATGCTGGGCGAGAGCCACAACCCAAATTTGAATTACAAACGCGTTATGGAGCTTGACCTCGCCAGTCTCGTTGCATCTATTCAGACTTTGGAAGAAGCAGAGGCGGTTTTAAGCGAGATTTTTCGAGAAGTTGTTGCAGCAGGCAATATTATTTTAGTAATCGACGACCTTCACAATTTCGTGGGAGAAGAGCTTGGGCAGGCAGCTGGAAGAATGAATATCACAGGTATTCTTTCTTCGTATATAAAACTCCCGCAATTTCCGTTTATTGCCATTACGACATTCGCAGGACTTCACCGATACTTGGAGCAAAACCCTTCGTTTCTTTCTTTCTTTGATCAGGTAGAAGTTGCGGAACTTTCCCAAGCAGAAACGCTCGAGGTCTTGCAAGAAACCGTGCCCATGTTTGAAAAAACGTATAAAAAATTCATTTCGTATCCTGCGTTGCAAACAATCGTGGCGTATGCTGACAAATATATTCAGGCAGTGCCTTTTCCAAAAAAGGCGGCTGACTTACTCGATGAAACAATGAGTTGGTTAGCGCAAACTCCAGACGAAGTGCTTTTGCCAAAGCATGTGGCTGCGGTAGTTACGGAACGCACTCAAATCCCCGTAGGTGATATTGAAACTGAAGAACGGCAAACTCTGCTTGACCTTGAAAAGCTCATTCACACGCGCATTGTCAATCAAGAAGAAGCGGTAAAGGAGGTAGCTTCGGCTCTGCGGCGCGCCAGAGCGCAAGTGGCAACGCGATCCGGCCCTATGGGAAGCTTTCTTTTCTTGGGACCCACGGGAGTAGGCAAAACCGAAACCGCCAAAGCGTTGGCTGCAATTTATTTTGGATCTGAATCCCGCATGATACGTTTGGACATGTCGGAATTCCAAAACGTGAGAGACATTGACCGGCTTCTCGGAACCCCAACCCAAGAAGGGTTGTTGACCACCAGTGTAAGAGAAGCTCCCTTCTCGCTTCTTTTACTCGACGAACTGGAAAAAGCTCATTCTAATATTTTAAACCTTTTCCTGCAGGTGTTGGATGAAGGCCATGTTACCGACGGTCTCGGTCGCAAAACTGATTTTCGCCATACCATTATTATTGCAACGAGCAACGCGGGCTATCAGCTTATTCTGCAGGCAATCAAGCAACAACAAGATTTTGCACATCTCAAAGAACAAATGCTCGACTTTTTGTTCCAAGAAGGAATTTATCGGCCAGAATTTCTCAATCGATTCGACGGAGTCATTTTGTTCACTCCGCTCACCAAAGAGCATCTGCTTCAAATCGCAGGACTCATGCTCAAAAAACTGCAAAGTACCATGATGACAGAAAAAGGAATTGAATTGAAAATTACCGAAGAACTCAAGGCAAAGATTGCAGAACTCGGATATAATCCCACTTTTGGCGCGCGCAATATGCGTCGCGTGCTGCAGGACAAAGTGGAAAACTCGCTTGCCGTCGCGCTTCTCTCCAATACAATAAAAAGAGGGGATCGGATTGCGGTTGACCCTGCAACATTCAGCGTCATAAAACTCTAAAAATGTTTAAAGCCCGGCGTTAAACATATTAAACATACACTCGCAATTTTGCCCGCGTAAAAAGCGGGTCTTTTAATCTTAATCGCTGTGGAAAAGTAAGTGGTTGACGAGGGGGTCATTGGTGGGATATATTGAAGCATTGGTGGATGATTGTGGATAAAAGTGGGGAAAAGTAAGCTAAACTGTGGAAAAGTCTCATGTTTTTAGGTGAATATACATATTCCATAGACGAAAAGAATCGATTTGCAATCCCCGCCAAATTTCGAAAAACTCTTGGAGCAAGGGCAGTAGTGACGCGCGGATTAGATCAATGTCTTTTTGTATACTCATTTGGGGAGTGGAAAATACTGGCAAATAAGTTAAGCAACTTGCCCTTGGCGCAGGCAGACGCTCGAGGATTTGCGCGATTAATGCTGGCTGGCGCAATGGAAGCAGACCTGGATAAACTCGGAAGAATTCTGGTTCCTGATTACTTAAAAGAATATGCGTCGCTCCAGAAAAAAATTGTTGTCGCTGGCGTGTACAATCGAATTGAAATCTGGGACGAACAAAAATGGGAGGTGTATAAAAACCGAATTGAAAGAGAAATAGGGGATATGGCAGAACGGTTAAAAGAACTAGGGATATAAATGTCTGGAAGGGTTGCACCATGCACATTCCGGTATTACAAGGAAAAGTTCTGGAGTATCTGGATCCCCAGCCCAATGAGAATTTTATTGATTGCACAGCAGGAAGTGGCGGACACACCTTAGCGATACTCGAACGCACGGCACCAAAAGGGAAAGTTTTGGCGATTGACTGGGATCCCGGTACAATCCAGCTTCTCAAAACCCAAATCCCAAAATCCAAATCCCAAAACAGGCTCGTATTAAGAGAAGGGAATTTCGCCGACATTAGAGAAATTGCACGCCAAGAAAAGTTCTCTCCAGTACACGGAATTTTGTTCGACTTAGGACTCTCTTCTGATCAGTTGGAAAACCGGCAAAGAGGATTTTCTTTTCGCAAAGAAGGACCGCTCGATATGCGTTATAACCCAACAAATCCTGTTACTGCAGAAAAAATTCTTAACTGGAGCAGCAAAGCGCAACTAGAGGAGATTTTAGAAACATACGGCGAAGAACAATTTGCCAAAGAAATAGCGCAAGCCATTGTGCAAAGCAGAGCGCAAGAGCATTTGCAAAAAACTTCCCAATTAGTGATCGTCGTAGAGGAAGCCACGCCCAAGTGGTATCACCGAAAGAAAATTCACCCTGCAACGAAAACATTTCAAGCGCTTCGCGTAGCAGTAAACAACGAAATTGAAAATCTCAAACAGGGACTCCGAGGCGCAACCGATATTCTTGCGTCTCAAGGAAGGCTCGGGATTATTTCGTTTCACTCGTTAGAAGATCGAATCGTAAAAGAATTCTTCAAATCAACACCGGAACTCACTCAAATGACCAAAAAGCCGATTACACCGTCGCAAGACGAAATAAAGAAAAACCGTAGAGCGCGATCTGCAAAGCTGCGCGCAGCTATAAAGATATGAAAAAGAAAATAGTATTGTCATGCGGAATGATGTTCGGAGTACTGGTAATCGTTCTCTATGTCGTGCAACTCAATTCAACTACTGCGTTGGCATGGCGCATAGCAGAAACAGAGCAACAGGTTGTTCAACTCAAACACCAAAATACGGCACTTCAAACCCAAGCGTATCGGGCAGTACCGCTCTTAAAACTCCAAGAGTTAGCCTCGTTTCGCAACTTTGAAAAAGTAACCTCTATTACGTACATCAGATTGCCAAATGGACTCGTAGCTCAAAGTCAATGAAGTATTGGAGAACAAATGTTGTATTATTGCTTCTCTTCGCATTTGGCGCACTCATGGTGGGGCGCCTTGTTTTTTTGCAAATTGTGCATGAAGGTTTTTATAAAGCGCTTGCCCAAGGCCAACAAAACATACATTTGTTTGCGAAAGGCGAAAGAGGTACGCTCTATGTGCAGGATAAAAATAACAATCTCTATACTTTGGCTTCCAACCAGAGAATCCCTTTTGCTTTTGTTTCTCCGGCAGAAGTAAAAAATCACCAAGAAACTGCGGTAAAACTCGCTGAAATTCTCCAACTCGAACAAGACTTTGTTTTTTCCAAGCTTCAAAACCAGGATAGTCTTTTTGAAGTTTTAAGAAAACGCATTTCACAAACCCAAGTTCAAGACATACAAAATCTCAAACTCCCAGGTGTCTATATAGGAGAAGAGCAAGTGCGTTCATATCCTCAAGAAGCACTCGCTGCTCATGTTACAGGTTTTACCAATCAAGACGGCAATGGCCAGTACGGCATCGAGGAATACTATAACAACATACTGGATGGCCAAGAAGGCGTAAAAATTGGAGCAAAGAACCCCGCAAATTATCTCTTGGCAACTTTTGCCAATGGAAGCCAAGATGGTAAAGACATTATTCTCACGCTTGATTACAATATTCAATCGGTATCAGAATCGCTCTTGGGAAAAGCGCATGAAAATCTTGGAATTCAAGGAGGAACAATTATTGTTATGGAGCCTCGCACAGGTAAAATTCTTGCTCTCGCCAATACCCCTACGTTTGATCCGAACTCTTATGCAAAGGTAACAAACATTGAAATATTCCAAAACCCCGCAATCCAAAAAATACATGAACCTGGATCTGTGTTCAAACCAATTACCATGGCAGCAGCTATCGACGCAGGAGCAATAACTCCCGAAACAGTGTATCAAGACAAAGGTATGGTGAAAATTGGCGGCAGAACAATCTATAATTACGACCAGCGCACATGGGGAGAACGCACTATGATCGAAGTATTGGAATATTCCATTAACACAGGAGCAGTGTTTGCAGAACGAAAACTTGGGCATGAAAACTTTCTTGAATATATAGAAAAATTCGGCATTTTTGAGCCAGTTAATGTTGATCTTGCGGGAGAAGTATTTTCAAGAAATGCAGAATTTAAGAAAGGATATGAAATTAACTTTGCCACTGCCTCTTTTGGTCAGGGCATTGAAATGACGCCTCTCCAACTTGCAAAAGCTTTTTCTGCAATTGCAAACGATGGAGTGCTTGTCTCCCCTTTTGTGGTTAAAGGCCATCAAAATGAGAAAAGCCAAGAGCAAGTTATACAATCGAAAACCGCCTCCCAAGTTACTTCTATGCTTGTCAACGTTGTTCAAAACGGGTTTGGAAAAGCCGCCCAAATTCCCGGGTATTATGTCGCAGGGAAAACTGGCACTGCTCAAATTTCTTGGTCTGCTTTGGGTGTAGCAAAATCAGGTTATTCAGACAAAACCATTCAATCGTTTGTGGGATACACGCCTGCCTTTGACCCAAAATTTCTTATTGTAGTAAAACTCGACAACCCTGCCACAAAAACTGCCGAATATTCTGCGGTTCCTCTGTTTCGCGAGCTCGCCAAATATATTATTGATTACTATCAGATTCCGCCGGATTATCAGGTTGAATAAAGCGGGGGAGTGTGATATCTTGACCCTGGGCGATTTTAGCAGTTTGCTTTAAGCCCTTATCGTCTAGCCTGGTCCAGGACGCCAGGTTCTCAACCTGGTAACTGGGGTTCGAATCCCCATAAGGGCGCCGTAAAATCTCGAAGTTTTCTAATGGAACTTTCTTTTGTATAATAGAACTATGTTGTTTTATTCGCTGCTTTTTCTTTTTTCAGGCTTTCTTTTGCTTTGGGCCGTAAGCTGGCTCGTGGGGAGTATTACGCAAATTGCGCGATACCTTCAATGGAAGGAATTTGTTGTTACGTTTTTCGTAATGGCAATTGTGGCTTCATTTCCCAATCTTTTCGTGGGCATTATTGCCGCGTTCGACGGCATTCCCGAGCTTTCTTTTGGCGATATCGTGGGCAATAGCGTGGTAGACTTTACGCTCGTTGCGGCAATTGCCGTATTCGTAGGCAAAGAATTAAAAGCAGACGGTCCGCTTATTCAAAAATCTCTTCTCTTTACTATTTTTATTGCGATCTTGCCGCTTTTGCTTATCTTAGATAAAGAATTGGGGAGAGGAGATGCTCTTGCGCTCTTGCTCATATTTATACTCTACAGCATCTGGCTTTTTTCCAATCGCCAGGAATATACACAAATCTTTAACCCCAGTAACCGCACAGAATCACCCAACAAACAAGTTGAAACGTTTGCGCGCTTTCACCGATTTATCCAGAGCGTTTTCAAAACATTTGCAGCGCTCCTGCTTCTCGTGGGATCTGCGCAAGGAATAGTCCACACGATACAGTTTTTTGTCGCAGAATTCCGCATTCCCATGGTAACTGTAGGAATTCTCGTATTGGGACTAGGTTCGGCCTTACCTGAAATTTACTTTACCATTGTGGCTGCAAAAAGAGGAAATAGTAGAATCATTTTGGGCGATTTACTGGGGTCTATTATTGTAATGGCAACGCTGGTCTTAGGAATTGTAGCGCTTATTCACCCGATCTCCATAGACAACTTTTCTCCCTTTGCTTTGGCGCGTATTTTCTTGCTCGCGTCTGCGCTCTTTTTCCTTGTATTTCTGCGCACCGGACATACCATTACGCGCAAAGAAGCAGTATTTCTTTTAGCCTTGTATATTGCATTTATGGTTGGGGAAATTATTGTAAGAACTATGTCTTAAACAAAACAATGCAAGATATTTTGTACATTATGGGTATTGCCATTTTAGGAGTTGTGGTGTTTTTGATATGGCAGCGAAGCACAAAAAAGGGGAGTGGGGACCAAGATATGCTGCTTATTCAAAACCAATTGCAGGATTTGCGCAAAACCATCGACGAAAAACTTGGCACTTCTGCGCAAATGTTCCAGCAACAGTATTCAGAATCGGCAAAGCTTATTCAGAGCATTACCCAAGAGCTCACGCGCGTAAGCGAAGGGCAAAAACAGGTAATGAACATTACCGACCAGCTCAAAAATCTTCAAGATATTTTGAAAAATCCAAAACAGCGGGGAGTGTTGGGAGAATACTACTTGGAAACCCTTCTTAAAAACGTGATGCCGCCGGGCTCTTACCAAATGCAATATAGATTTCCCAATGGAACCATTGTGGACGCAGTAGTGTTTGTGAAAGACAAAACCATACCGATTGATTCTAAATTCTCTCTCGAGAATTACAATCGCATTGTCGAGACACACGAACAAGTAGAGCGCGATCGCCTTGAAAAACTCTTTGTGAACGATTTGAAAAATCGAATCCTCGAAACTTCCAAATATATTCAACCCGAACAAGGCACCACTGATTTTGCCTTTATGTTCATACCGCACGAAGCCATTTATTACGATCTTCTTATCAACAAAATAGGCGCGCTTGAAGACGATACAGAAAATCTTGTACAAAGAGCGGCGGGCAAATATCGGGTAATCATTGTTTCGCCCACTTCATTTCTTGCGTACTTGCAAACCGTTCTCCAAGGGTTAAAAGCACTGCAAATTGAAGAATCTGCAAAAGAAATTCGCAGGCGCGTGGAAGATCTTCAGCGCCATTTAGCTTCTTACGAGGGCTACATGAAAAAGCTCGGCAATCACTTGGGCACTACGGTAAATACGTACAATACTGCTTACAAAGAACTCGGCAAAGTAGATAAAGATATTGTTAAAATCACCGGCCAATCCAGCGAAATAGAAACTCTCCAACTCCCAAAACCAGAAAGCGACGAATAATACAGCATGGGAGCAGCCGTCTTCGCTTCGTCCGCCCTACCCACCGCCAGCCCGAACTTCGCTCAGCCGGCTGCTCCCATCTCAGTTGACTTTCTCTCCATTTCAGCTATACTAGATTTCGTATGCCAGAAATAGCGGTTATAAAAACAGGAGGAAAACAATACATAGTTTCTCCTGGCAGAAGAATTAAAATAGAAAAACTCGCTCAAGAAGAGGGGAGCGATGTTGAATTTTCAGAGGTATTATTGCTTCAAAACGACAAGGGCCTCGAGGTTGGTGCGCCGCTTGTGCAAGGTGTTAAAGTAAGAGGCAAAATTTTAGAGCAGGGAAAAGGCAAGAAAGTCGTAGTATTTAAATTTAAAGCTAAAAAACGTGAACGCACCAAAAAAGGCCATCGCCAGCCTTACTCTGAAATCCAAATCACCTCTATCGAAACAAAGTAGAGAAAACCGTCCCGAGCAGCTTGCAGCGAACTCGCGGTGAACTGTAATCAAAGGACGGTTTTCTTATGCACAAAAAAGAGAAGAATAAATATCGTTATGTCGCTTAAAACAGCGATCGCTGTCACTAACGACAAACATAATGCGGGCTATAAACCGAAATGTTTTTGGAGCAAAGCATCACCAATGATTTTTTCTGCCACTACGATGTTAACATAGGACGCAACCCCATACAGTTCCGCAACTAACTGTATCTCATTCTCGCAAGGCCATGGGCATACCCACACGCTTTTCTGCAGAGGATAAAATTCCCATTGTTTAAGTTTCGCTCGCAGTACGTCTCGGACCTGCTTAAAGGATTTATCGGGAATATCGAAAATAACAAGCCTCCATCTTTTGTCCCAGTGCGGAGGCTTTGTGATTTTGAGTTTTTCGAGTTGAATTTCCTTGAACTTCCGCTTACCTTCTTTGGTAAGTTCAACAGAAAAGTTCCCGTTCCCTTCTTTTATAGCGATAAGACGGTTTTTCTGGAGTCGTTGGACGGCGCGCACGGCTTTTTGCTTTTCACGCCTTTCGGCAAATCGCTGACGATTTTGCATAAATGGTTTTGCGGCCAGTAATGCGCCAGGTGCTACAGCAGCAATTACCACTACACCCGTAATACCAACAACAAGAAGAATTTGTTTTGCAATTTCTCCGTACTGCTTCATATCTCCATTATAAAACTACATGTCGTTAATACAAGCGATCGCTGTTATTAACGACAGATCGAAATAACTTATTCTCCCTTATGGAAGATGCCGGAGGTTGGGCGGTCGTCGCGTTGGCGCATATTGATATACCAACGCTTGTAAAGAGGCGCTATGAAGAAAATGGTTACAATCGTGTAAAAGAAAAACCACACAAGGAAATGCAGGTGCCTCAAGAGTAACGCATTATCAGATGCCAACCAAGCAGCCAATCCTGCAAGCGCAATCGATAACCCCCAGCCAAAAAGATAATCAAGCGGTGTGGTATTAAAAAGCCAATGGCTTTGTCTGTGCCACCACACGTTTTGTTTTTTGAATTTCTTCACGCCATAATACGGATTTAATACAAACCAGAGAAAATCCCAGGTGGGCATCCACGCAGAATATATTGCAAATACCAAAAGCTCTTTTACCAACGACCATGGCACACCCATTACAAAATGTGAGTGAAATACCAATAAAGGCAAAAAGAACATAAAGCCGTGGTAGCCTGTAAGCGGTCTGCCGCCCATTACAAACCCATAAAGTTTTGCAGCAAAACCTTTTGTGCGAAACCAAGTAGAAGTTTTCTCTGCCCAACCATGTTTTCCCTCAACCTCAATTTCCACAGCGGCAAATATAATTGCCACCAAAAACCAGAATAGAGAAGTAAAGAATATCTGCATACGTGTTTACTATCGTACATTAAACACTCTCACGTCTTCCTTCAAGAGCGGAGCGGAGAGTCTCTTCATCGGCATACTCCAACTCGCCGCCCACAGGAAGGCCTCGAGCCAATCTCGTGACTTTTTTGCCATAGGGCTTAAGCAGCCGCTCTAAATAGAGCACAGCTACTTCTCCTTCGGTTGTAGGATTTAAAGCAAGAATAATCTCCTTTATTTCATTAACGATTCGATTTTTCAATTCCTGTGTTCGCATAGTTTGAAATCCTTCTTTCTTTAAGATGTCATTGAGTTTCCCTAAAATAAAATACCGGCCGTGATATTGTTTTGTTTTTTCTAATGTTTCCAAGTCGCTTTCTTTCTCCACAACGCACAAAACAGAGTGGTCGCGCGTTTTATCGAGGCAAATTGCACAAAGACCTGTGCGCTGTTCGTCTTCTTGAGCTTCAAAAGGACTGAGGCAAAACGAACATTCATGAATTTCTTTTCGCAAATTTTGCAGCGCCGCAATAAACTCATTAATTTCGAGCTCGGGAGTCTTGAGCAGATAAAAAACAAAACGGCTGGCTGTGCGCTGACCAACGCCAGGAAAACGAGAAAACATTTCAATCAGTTTTTGGATTGGTTTGGGATACATTAAAAATCTACCACGAGTTCGGCGCCTTCTTCGTATTGCCGCGTTTTGTCGAGATCGGAAAAGCTTACGATATTGGGATTGAAATAAAGCTTTACAGAACCAATGGGGCCATTGCGATGTTTTGCGATAATAATTTCTGCCACATTTCCTGTATTTTGTTCCGCCTCTTGTTTTTTGTATTTGTCTTCGCGATAGATAAACATTACTACGTCTGCATCCTGCTCCAAAGAGCCTGATTCACGAAGGTCAGAAAGCCGTGGTCGGGGAGGAAAACGCTGCTCCACGGCGCGCGAAAGTTGAGAAATGGCAAGCACAGGCACATGGAGGTCGCGCGCAAGCCCTTTTAATTGCCGGGAAATTTCCGTAACCTGCTGCACAATGCTCGTCTGGCTATTCGGTGGTAAAACGAGCTGTAGATAATCAATAATAATCAAACCTAAACCGTGATTTACCTGCAAGCGCCGCGCCATAGCTCGCATGCGAAGCACAGTTTGAGAAGCGGTATCGTCTACATAAATCGGCGCTTCAGACAACACTCCGAGTGCCTCTTGAATGCGAACAAAATCGTTGTCATCGCCTTGAGAAGAAAGCTTGCCGGTCCTCAAACGCCATGAATCCACGCTGCCTTGAGCCGCAATCATACGATCGATAAGCTGGTCTTTGGACATTTCCAAGCTAAACATGCCAACGGGAATTCGTTCTTGCACTGCCACGCGCCGCGCAATGTCTAAAGCAAGCGCAGACTTTCCCAAAGAAGGACGCGCCGCCAAAATAATTAAATCAGATTTCTGAAACCCCGAAAGCAAGTTATCCAAATCTGTAAATCCAGTAGGAATGCCGCGCGTTGCTTTTTCGTGCTTTGACAGACGATCGAGTCTCTCAAAAGCCTCCTCGAGTTCTTCTTTAATATGGATGAAATTATGGGCGAGAGATTTTTGTGCAATAGCGAAAATTTTCTGCTCCGCCTGATCCACAAGCACATTGGGATCCTCTTTTTCGTTATATCCCATTTGACCAATTTCGTAGGATGTGGAAATCAAATCACGCAAAATACGTTTTGATTGTACCGTTTTTGCGTAACTCAACACATGCAAGGCAGTAGGCACCGTGTTGATGAGCTCGGTTAGGTAGCTTGAGCCTCCAACTTCCTCAATTTTTTCTTTATCTTTTAAGCGATTGGAGGTCGAAAGCAAATCAACCGGCTCATTTCTCTGGAACAAATCGAGCATTGCTTCATAAATAATTTGATGGACTGGTTTGTAAAAATCGCGAGGCTCGATTAAATCTGCAACTTTTACAATGGCTTCTTTGTCCAACATTAAACTGCCCAAAAGAGACATTTCCGCTTCGAGGCTCTGCGGCGGTAACTTGCCCTGAGTTTTATCGAAGGGTTTCTCAAATTTTCTATCTCCTGCTTCTGCCATAGTTACTTTTGGTATACCAGCTTTTTTAGTTTCCAGCCAGAGGGAGTATCATCAACAGTCCAACCTCTTTTTTCTATCTCTTTGCGCAGCTCATCTGCTTTTTGCCAGTTTTGACTCTCTCTCAACTGCTTACGTTGTTCTGCCAATCTCCTTACCTCTGCTGGAATGTGTTGCTCTTTGCGACCCCAAAAGATAAATCCAAAAAATTCGTCTATTCGCTTGAGAAAATCGAGAATTTCTTTCGCGCTCGCTTTTGTCATTCTTTGCTCATGCAGCATTGCGTTTCCCTCCCGAATCAAGTCGAACAACACAGAAATCGCCAAAGGAGTGTTGAAGTCATCGTCCATTGCTTTTGCAAAAGCAGTTTGGAATTTTTGAAATTGGAATTTGGAATTTGTTTGGGATTTCGTGCTTCGAATTTCGGATTTTATGCGGTCGACAAATTCATCAACCCTTCCTAATTCACTCTCTGCTTGTTTCAGCAGCTCCTCACTGTAATCGATGGGGGATCGATAATGTGTCTTCAAAATAAAGTATCGCAACAGACGAGGGGATTGGACTTTGAGAAAATCCCGGATGGTCACAAAATTTCCCAAAGACTTCGACATTTTCTCCCCTTTCACTGTCAAAAATCCGGTGTGCAGCCAATACTTTACAAAAGGCTTCTTTCCAGAAACCGATTCCATCTGCGTGACCTCTGCCTCGTGATGGGGGAATATCAAATCCTGCGCGCCTCCGTGTATGTCGTATTGCGGCCCAAAAAATTTCTCGGTGATAGCAGTATCTTCAATATGCCAGCCAGGCCGTCCCGCCTGCAGGCGGGACGGCCCCCGCCCCTGCGGGGCGGGCCGCCATGTGGGCTCTCCTTTTTTCGAATATCTCCACAACGCAAAATCTCCTCTGTTGTGTTTATTCACCGATTCATCAATTCGCGATACCGCATCTTGTGCCTGCTCTGAAGTGCGGCCGGAGAGTTTGCCGTATTCTTTGAATTTGGAAATATCGAAATAAATTCCGTCGCCTTCAATTTCATAGGCATATCCTTTTTTAAGCAAGCGCTGCGCTTGGCTGATAATTTCTGGGATGTAGTCAGTAGCTCTTGCGTATGCATTCGGCGCATTCACGCCCAAAGCCCTCATATCTGCCAAATACTCTTTCTCAAATCTTCGCGCGAGCTTCTTTGAGCTTTCCCCGACTTCTTGCGCGCGCTTGATAATTTTGTCATCCACGTCAGTTACATTTTGCAAATAGCATACATCGTATCCTCTTTGGCGCAGATACTTTGCGATCATATCAAAGGCAATATAGGTTCTCGCGTGGCCTACATGCGAAAAATCGTAGGTAGTCACCCCGCACACAAAAAAGTTTACTTTTTTACTCTTTCTGGGCTTGAAAACTTCTTTTTTCCTAGAAAGCGTGCTGTATATGCTAACCATAAGATAGCCCTATCGTAGCATATATGATACCATAGAGTCTATGCAGATTTTCAAGCAGATTATCAAATTTGTGGTAGTGGGAATATCAAACACGTCTGTTGATTTAGCAGTGCTCAACATCTTTATTTTCTTGACTGGGATTGCTTCGGGTTTTCCTTTTACAATCTTTAAAACAATCTCGTTTGTGGTTGCGGTAAGCAACAGTTATTTTTGGAATAAACGCTGGACATTTCATTCAAACAAAAAAGTGTTTATTCAATTCTTTGCCGTAAGTTCAATAGGATTGCTGTTGAATGTGGGCACAGCTTCTCTTGTCGTAAACATAATAGGACCGCAATTTGGCATTGCCAAACAACTATGGGCAAACATTGGAGCTGGCGCGGGCACTCTCGTGGTTATGACATGGAATTTTGCGGGGTATAAATTCTTTGTATTTGGAAAATAGAATATGGCAAATCTTGTGCTCTATAGAAAGTATCGGCCGAAATCATTCAGTGAAGTTACAGGGCAGGAACACATTGTGCAGACTCTCAAAAATGCAATAGCAGGAGATTTGCTTTCTCACGCCTATTTATTTTCAGGGCCTCGGGGGTCTGGGAAAACGAGCATAGCCCGTTTGCTTGCGAAAGCGGTAAACTGCTCCTCGGCTGCGCTCGAGGTAAATAAAGGAGAACCGTGCAACAAATGCGCCTCGTGCGAGGAAATCAACGCGGGCCGCGCCATGGATCTTATCGAAATTGATGCTGCTTCCAATAGAGGTATCGACGAAATGCGCCAGCTGCGCGAGGGAATTGCATTTCTCCCCACCAAACTCAAGTATAAAGTGTTTATTATCGACGAAGCACACCAACTCACCAAAGAAGCTGCAAATGCCTTGCTCAAAACCTTGGAAGAGCCGCCGAGCCACGCTCTCTTTATTTTGGCTACCACCGAAGCCCACAAAATGATCCCTACTATAGCTTCCAGATGCCAACGTTTCGATTTTCGCAAACTCACTGTTCCTGAAATTACAGAGAAACTCAAAGAAATCGCAAAAGCAGAAGATGTTAAAATTGGAAAAGAGCCGCTTCAGTTGATAGCTCTCAATTCTGGCGGCGCTTTGCGTGACGCGGAAGGTTTACTTGACAAAGTTTTGACTTTCTATTCTGTTCTTGATACGAAAGAAGAGATTGGAGTTGACGCAGTAAAGGACTTGCTCGGTATTGTGGATCTTAATCTTGTGGGTGAATTTGTTCAATTGTTGGCAGATCGAAAAGCAGGCGAAGCGATTGATTTTCTCAATGGAAGTTTGGAACAGGGTTTAGATCCTCATGAGTTTGCCAAAAACCTTGTTCGCTATTTGCGCCACACGCTTGTGCTCAAGATTAATCCGCAACTGGAACGCATGTTTGAATCAGAACTTACAAAGGAGCAGATTGATCGCATGAAACAACAGGCAGAACAATTTGACGAAAAATTTTTGCTAGATATTGTTGAAAATTTCATGGGAGCTGAACAGAAAATGAAATATTCCAGCATTATCCAGCTTCCTTTAGAACTTGCAATTGTGCAATCGTGCAGAATAGGGGAGTCGGAGTAATTTGCTGCGGGACAGGGATTCGGACCCCGATAAAAGGCTTCAAAGGCCTCTGTCCTACCATTAGACGATCCCGCAATAAACTCGATTTAGTTTTGAGTATACCTCAATTTTTCCGCAAAGTCCAGCCCCCAGTTGGTGTGGAGGTAAATTTTTTGGTAGAATGAGTAAAGATTTGCATCATATGAAAAACTATGCGAAAGTAGGAAATCAGAAGGGGAAACCGGCGTATCGCACACCCTCATCTTTTCGATACCGCAACATTGTGCGCGTTCAAAATCGTGCCAAGCGCCTCGAACGCCCCCAACCCAAATAACAATTATGCGATTTTTATGAAAAAACAACTATTGAAAAATCCTTTTGCATGGGTTGTTGCGCTGTTGCTTCTGGGAGGAACGGGATATGGCGCTGCGATATCTGGCGTAGTTGACCTTAGTCGTTTTCAAAATGTTATTCATTTTCAAAGCAATCTTCCCTCCAAAGAACTCATGGCTCAAGTAAATGGGGAAACCATCCAAAAAGCTTTGTTTGAGATACGTTTTGAACAAAGAAAAAACGTCTACGAGGCGCAAGGAGCAACCTTACAAGAGAAGGACATAGAGTTGGTAAAACAGCAGGTTTTGGATGATATGATCAATGAAGTATTGCTCGTCCAGTATAGCAAGAAGCAAGGAATAGTAGTTAGTGATGAAGCGCTTGAAAACGAATATCAAAAAATCGTTGCCCAATTTCCAAACGAAGACGAGTTTCAAAAACATCTCGCTAATCAAAAAGCTACGCCAGAGGATGTGCGATCGGTAATTTCTTTACAGCTTATTGTGCAGCAGATTATAGATCAAAAAGTCGCAGAACAGCCGATTGAGATTTCAGAAGAAGAAATGCAGAAAGTGTATGACAACGCTGTTGCCGAAGGCGCAGAAGTGCCACCTTTTGAGGAAGTGAAGTCTGATATTGAGAGTCAACTCCGCCAACAAAAAATTGGACAGTCAATGAATGCTCTTATCGACCAACTCCGCGCAGAAGGAACAATCGAAATTCTCGGTTAATGTGCGAAGCGATACCGCCAAGCCATATGAAACCAAAAATTTTTCATTTCAAGCGCTTTTTTGCAAATCTTAAACTTTCTACGATCGCCCTTCTTATCTTGAGCGGACTTTTTGCTTATAGTTTTTGGCGCATTGTGTACCTTTCGCAAGAACTACGAATTCTCAAAGAAGAACTTAGTCAGAGCAACTCTGCGCTTTCTGAAAAAAACGAGCGCCTCACGCAAAAACTTTCAGATTTGGAGCAGAACTTTGGAGAACTCGCTCATTTTTTCACTACTTCAGAGCAAGCAGTGCAGTCGCGCATTGGGAGTTTTGAACAAGCAGTGGGAGAAATTTCAGGCACCGTGGGCACGCTCGAGAAATTAAGCAAAACCGACCCGGAACTTCTGCAGAAATATTCAAAAGTATATTTTCTAAACGAACATTACGTGCCAGAACGCCTTGTTGAAATTGACAGCGAATATCGCTACAGCGATCGCTCGCCCGAACGACTACACATACAAGTTTGGCCATACCTTAAGAAACTTCTTGACGCCGCAAAAGCAGACGGTATAGCCCTTTATGTAAAATCCGCATACCGTTCATTCGACGAACAGAAGTCGCTCAAATCTTCTTACACGGTGACATACGGTACTGGCACCGCAAACCAATTCTCTGCCGATCAAGGATATTCAGAGCACCAACTCGGAACAACGGTTGACTTCATCACTACCGGTCTTGGCGGCCAATTAACTGGTTTTGAAAAAACACAACCATACCAATGGTTGCAGAATTCTGTTTTTCAATACGGCTTTGTTCTCTCTTATCCCCAAAATAATGGCGCTTATATTTTTGAGCCGTGGCACTGGAGGTTTGTGGGAGTGAAGCTTGCCACGTATCTTCACGACCAAAACAAATATTTTTACGACTTAGATCAGCGTGAAATTGATGAATATCTCGTGGACGTCTTTGATTAAGATGGCTACTTTATTTGACACTGCCACCAAAGCAGCGAAAGAGGGTGGAGGAGTGCTGCAAAAATATTTCCAGTCGTCATTGCTCGAAAGAAGATTTAAAGACGACAACACACTCGCCACGCAAGCAGATGAAGAAGCGGAAAAACGCATTATTGAGGTTATCA